>RFIQ01000031.1 GCA_003695565.1 Planctomycetota bacterium
CGAGCGGTTGGTGGATCACCTGTTGGACTCGCCCCGCTTCGGTGAGCGGATGGCCCTCGACTGGCTGGACGTGGCTCGATACGCCGACACCTATGGCTACCAAAACGATCGATATCGGCCGATGTGGCCCTGGCGGGATTGGGTGGTCGCCGCGTTCAATGCCAACATGCCCTACGACCAATTCATCACCTGGCAAATCGCGGGCGACCTGTTACCCGGCGCCACTCGCGATCAAATCCTGGCCACGGCGTTCAATCGCAATCATCGCCAGACCAACGAGGGTGGCAGCGTGGAAGAGGAGTTTCGCGCCGAGTATGTGGCCGACCGCGTCAATACGTTTGGCGCCGCCTTCCTGGGGCTGACACTCGAGTGCGCCAGGTGCCACGATCACAAGTACGACCCGATCTCCCAACGGGAGTACTATCAGTTGGCCGCATTCTTCAACAGCATCGATGAGTCTGGCCTGTACTCGCATTTTACCGAGGCTACGCCGACTCCCACGTTGTTGTTGCCGACGCCGGAGCAAACGGAGGAACTGGGGCGATTGGAACCGGACTTCGACCGAGCCCGCCGGGCGTATCGGAATTGTCCGCTGGATGTCGCGGCGTATCGCTTGTGGCGCAGCGGGCTGACCGAGAGGCCTCCGCCGGCCGGGAGGGAGATGCCGCCGGTTCCCGAGATTTCACTTCGCGCGTCACTGGAGGATGCTCTGCAGGTCGCGCAGGTGGGTTATTTTCCGTTCGACCGGTCCGACGGCGGAACCTTTGAGAACCTGGCCGGTGACCGGCGCCCCGCCAAGGCCGTGGACAATCCGCAGGTGGTACCAGGGAAGGTCGGCCAGGGGTTGTTGCTCAGCGGTGATAATGGGGTATCCCTGCCGGCCGGTGGCGAATTCACTCGCAACGACGCATTTTCGATTTCTCTGTGGATTAATGCGCCGCAGCATTACGATCGAGCCGTGGTGTTTCATCGTTCGCGGGCCTGGACCGATTCGGGCAGCCGAGGGTACGAGTTGCTCATCGAGGAAGGGCGGTTGAGCGCAGCGCTGATTCATTTCTGGCCTGGCAATGCGCTGCGCGTCGTGGCGCAGGAGGCATTGCCGCTGAACCAATGGGTGCACGTGGCCTTGGTTTACGATGGAACCTGGCAGGCTGCCGGTGTGAGTCTGTATGTCAACGGGCGGCAGGTGGCGACCGATGTGGTACGCGACAAACTGACCAAACACATCATCGGCTCGGACGGCTTTCCGGGGGGCGACGTGCGCGAATTGGCCATTGGCAATCGCTTTCGCGACAAAGGGTTCAAACAGGGTCGGGTGGACGAATTGCGGATCTTCGACCGAGCGTTGACTCCCCTGGAGGTTGCCTATGCGCATGCCCGTGATGCGGCACCGGACCAGGTGGTCGCCGCGCTGCAGGAGGTCCCCGAAGAGATGCTCAAACAGCATTACTGGATGCGGTCTCCCTCCGTGCAGCGCAAGGCTGCGGCCATGCGCCAGGCCGGTCGCCGGCTGGCGGAGTTCCGCGATCCCATCCCCGAGATCATGGTGATGCGGGAAATGGAGACGCCGCGGCCGACTTTCATCCTGATTCGCGGGGAGTATGACAAGATTGGCGATCCAGTCGTGCGGCGGATGCCCGAACACATCTTTGGCACCTACGAACCGCCTGCCAAACCGGTGCTGGACCGATTGGATCTGGCACAGTGGTTGTGCCATCCGCGCCATCCGTTGACGGCCCGGGTGGCGGTCAACCGGATCTGGCAATTGCTGTTCGGGCGCGGCCTGGTCAGCACTTCCGAAGATTTCGGGATGCAAGGGAGTCCACCTTCCCATCCCGAGTTGCTCGATTGGTTGGCGGTGGAGTTTGTCGAGTCGGGTTGGAACGTGAAGGGGCTGATCAAACGCATTGTCATGTCGCACACCTACCGGCAGAGTTCCGATGGGCGGCCGGAGTTGCGGGAGCGAGACCCGGACAACGTGCTGTTGGCGCGGGGGCCCGCCGTGCGGTTGCCAGCCGAATTGCTGCGGGATGCGGCCTTGCACGCCAGCGGCCTGTTGGTGGAGAAACTGGGAGGGCCGCCGGTCAAGCCGTTCCAGCCGGACGGTTTGTGGAAGGAGAAGTCGGGCGAGACCTACCGACGCGATCCCGGCGAGGGCAGCCATCGTCGCAGTCTGTATACGTTCTGGAAACGCACCTCGCCGCCGCCTTCTATGATGGCGTTCGATGCCGGTTCACGCGAGGTGTGTACGGTGCGCCGTCAGGCGACGATGACTCCCATGCAGACATTGGTTCTCTGGAACGACCCCCAATTCGTGGAGGCCGCGGTAGCGCTGGCGGAGCGGGCGGCCCGGCACCACCAGGATCTAGATGCGCAACTGCAGTACATCTTCTGCTGGCTGACCTCTCGCCATCCCAGCACGGGCGAGCGACAGGTGCTGCAGCGGATGTATCAGGATCAGCTCGGATTGCTGGAGCGAGAACATGCGGGTGAGTCGGCGCCGGCGTGGTTGCAGATCGGGGACTACCGCATTGCCGCCGACAGCAATCCGCGCCACGTAGCGGCCCTGGCCATGGTGGCTAACGGGTTGATGAATTACGACGAATCAGTGATGAAACGGTAACCGCCGAACGGGGCGGCACGCGATCCGAGTCGCTGCACGCAAAGGCCCCAAAGCGGATGCAATTTCTTGCTGCAAAAAGAATGAACAAGAGGGCTGAAAGCCGCCAAGGCTGGGGAGCCTCCAGCCGAAAACTTGTTTGCAACAAATACGAAGGTGATCGAGCATGAGTGATCAAGCGCTACGCCGGGAATGGGTTCAGCGGTGCACGCGGCGTTACTTTTTCGGCCAGTCGACGCTGGGATTGGGGACCTTGGCTGCGGCGGGGCTGTTCGCACCGGAATTGCGGGCTGAGACGCGTCCGGAGAACCCCGGACACGGCGGCTTGTTGCGCGAGTTCCATCATCCGCCACGTGCCAAGCGCATCGTGTACTTGTTCATGAGTGGTGGTCCCTCCCAAATGGACTTGTTCGATTACAAACCGCGGCTGAATTTGGACAACGGCCAGGAGTTGCCTGCCTCGGTTCGGATGGGGCAGCGGTTGACCGGCATGTCGGGCAACCAAGCCACCCTGCCTATCGCCGGGTCCAAGTTCAAATTCCAGCGGCACGGCCAGTGCGGGGCTTGGGTCAGCGAACTGATGCCCTTTACCGCCAAGGTGGTTGACGAACTGTGTTTCATCAAGTCCGTGTACACCGAAGCCATCAATCACGATCCGGCGATCACGTATATCCAGACCGGATCGCAAATTGCCGGCCGACCATCCTTGGGGGCCTGGTTGGACTACGGACTGGGATCGACCAATGAGAATCTGCCGTCGTTCTGCGTAATGGTCACCAAGAACAAAGGCGGCCAACCCCTGTACGCCAGGCTGTGGGGCAGTGGATTCTTGCCGGCCAGCCACCAAGGTGTGCAGTTGCGAGCCGGACGCGATCCGGTCCTGTACCTGACCGATGTGGATGGGATCAGCCGCGTGGCCCGCCGCCAACAGCTCGATCGAATCAACGAATTGCATCAGATGGAACTGCAGCGACGCCTGGATCCCTTGATCGAAGCACGCATCGCGCAAAGCGAAATGGCATTTCGCATGCAAGCGTCGATTCCCGAAGTAGCCGATATTTCAGACGAACCGCAGCATGTGTTGGACATGTACGGGCCGGACGTGTCGAACCCGGGAACCTTCGCCGCCAATTGCTTGTTGGCGCGACGATTGCTGGAGCGTGATGTGCGATGCATTCAATTGTTTCACAAGGGATGGGACCAGCACGGCAATCTGCCCGCGGCCATTTCGCGGCAGTGCCTGGAAACGGACCAGCCCGCCGCGGCCCTCATCCAGGATCTGCGGCAACGCGGGTTGCTGGAGGATACGCTGGTTGTATGGGGCGGGGAATTCGGCCGGACGGCATACAGCCAGGGCAAGCTGACGGCTAATAACTACGGCCGCGATCACCATCCCAGGTGTTTTACAATGTGGATGGCTGGAGGTGGCGTCCGGGGAGGAGCAACCATCGGATCGACCGACGAGTACTCCTACAATATCGTCGAACGGCCCGTGCATATCCATGATTTGAATGCGACGATCCTGCACCTGATGGGGATCGACCACGAGCGTTTGACCTTCAAGTACCAGGGCCGGCGGTACCGCTTGACCGACGTCCACGGCCAGGTCGTCTCCGAAGTGTTCGCTTAGGGGTCTGTGCAGTTAGAGAAGTTGCGTAGGCATGCTGCATCGCCATGCGCCCCTACTTGCTGTGGTTCAAGGGCCGCCTGCCGCGGCTCTTGGGGCCAAGGTTACCCCTTGTTGGCGCATCGCTTGCAATCGCCGCTCCAGCTCCGGGTGCTTCAGTTCGCTCAGGAACAGAGCCGGGGCCAGATGGCCGTGAAACCACCGCTGGGCGAACCGCTGGTCCTTGCTGCGACGGAGCAAGTATTGACCATACAGCGCGGGGTCCCAACCGGCAGCTCGCAACCAACGCAAGGCGGACGCATCAGCCGCCAGTTCCTCGTCCAGAGTATACGGATGCGTGATCAGGTCCGTCCAATCGGACGGGCGGAGTTCTTCGATCCGCCGCCCCTGGTGAACCATAGCCCGCGGGATGCGCAGCACGTGGCCCAGGTCGAGATGGCTCAGTTCGTGGGCTAGCGCACCGGCCAGAGCATCTTCGCTGCGCGTCACCTGCACCAGAGAGTGGCTGACCAACAGGATGCCCGAGGGTAAGGCGTGGGCGATGGGTGTGTTCGCTTCGAAAGCGCGCACCCGAATGAAATCGAAGTATTCCGAGCGATCGAGGTTGTCGTCCAGGGTCGCCACGATGCTGCGGATGTAGTCGACGCGCTCGCCCCGATAGAGCAGAGATGCTTCGGTCACCTGGTAGAATCGCAGGTAGGCTTGCAGCAATGCCTGGCTGTACCGTTCGACATGTTCGCGGGGCAGTTCGATCGATCGCAGCGCGGTGGCGGGTGTGGTGTACAATTGATCTGCAAACCGCCCTTGCGAGGCCGATTCCTGGGCCACCACGGCGCTGGGCCAAAGCAAACAGAGGATGCCCACACCGCATCGAGCAAAGCTCGTCCAACCGTGGAACAGAGGCGACATTGCGGTCACTCCACAACAAAGCGAGATGGCGGATGCGAAGTCAATATACCGCGGGAACTTGAACATGGCAAAGAACGTATTGGGAACCGACCTGGAAGTCTGCAGTACCGATCCATTGACGGGTTTTTTCCGCGACGGATGCTGCAATACCGGTGCCGAGGATCTGGGAATGCACACCGTGTGTGCCGAGGTGACCGAGGATTTCCTCCGCTTTTCCAAGTTGCGGGGGAACGACCTGTCGACCCCCATTCCGGAATACGATTTTCCCGGCCTGCAGGAAGGGGACCGGTGGTGTTTGTGCGTGTTGCGCTGGAAGGAGGCATACGAGGCTGGCATGGCCCCTCTGGTGAACCTCCGCGCAACCCATATCTCCGTGCTGGAATTCGTGGATTTGGAAGTGTTGAAGGAATACGCCACCGGCGACTCGTGGGATGACTAGCCCCCCGCCGGCTGGGCTGCCGCCTGATCCGATGAGCGTTTCTGCCGCATGGACAGCGCCGGCTTCCAGGCAGGGTGTCCTTATGGCGCAACGGCTTGTTTCGCAACGTGTCTGGCATGTGCGGCCAGGAACTTGCGCACCTGGGGATGCCGTGGCTGTTGCAATTCCGTGAACAAGAGTTGAATGCAGTTCTCCGCTGCCCCGTCGGCCTGTGACACCGCCGTGTCGATCGGCAGACGTTCCACAGATGGGTCCGCAAAGCCGGCGGGGCCCCTGACCTCGGCGATCAACGCTTCGGCCCGCTTGGTGAGCAGGGTCAACCAGGGCTGCTTCGAACCGGGCAGGGTATAAGTGGCGCGGGTGGGATGGTCCCATCGCCAGCGTCCTCCGGGGGCCGTTCGATGCACCGTTTGGATCATCACGCTCAACAACTCTGGCGGCCAGACGACTTCGCTGTTCGGTGGGAACCCTTTACGCAAGGCGTGCCAGCGCTGTTTGAGAACTTTCCACGGCGTATGTTCCTTCGGATCGGAGGCAGGCGGTGCGGGTTCTGCTTCCGGATCAGGGCGACCCAGGAAAGCTCTACCGGCCCGTTCCAGCCAGGTCCAGAATTGTGGTGTATCGATTTCTTCCAATTTGTACGGCTGGATCTCGAACTCCAGCCACGGTCCATTGGCGCGAGCTTTGGCCCGAGGCTGGTTGCCGTACAGCTCGACTTCATCCAACTGATTCAAGGTGGGCAGATCGACCACGCACAGTAGTTCGATCTTTTTGAAATGCGTACGTGGCACGCGAAACTTCAGCTTCAACAACCATGGCTCGGCCGTGATGGCGTGCAAAAACCAACCGCGGCTCTTCACCGGTCCGGTGACTTCCACGATGCTGCGATGGTTCCAGTTGGTTGGTGCGAACCCGCCGATCGCTTCGATCCGTTCGATGACTTTGACCAGGATCTGACGATCCCAACGAATGGGGCCGCCGGATCGATCGACGCTGTCGCGGCAATGCCAGCTCTGGCCGTCCACTTCCCAAGGTGGTTTGATGTTCTTGCCGATGCTGGCCAGCGATACATCGTCCTCCCGAGGGGCCGCTTCCGCATCGGCATCGAAGGTTGGACGCTCGGCAAATTCCGCGTTTTCCAACAGGGGCGCCAGGGCCTCACCGGTATAGCTGCGGAGGGGCGACGGCGCTTTGGCCTTCCCCTTGCGGCGCGAAGCCCGGCAGGCGTCGCGCGCGTACGCGACCAACTCCTCAGGCGTACCCGCAAACACGACTTGCCCCCCTTCCCGCCCCGCCTCGGGTCCCATATCGATGACCCAATCCGCGGACTTGATGATGTCCAAATTGTGCTCGATTACCACCACCGAGTTGCCCATGTCGACCAACCGATGGAGGACCTCCAGCAACTTCTCCACATCGCGAAAATGCAGGCCCGTAGTGGGTTCGTCCAGCAGGTACAGCGTCTTGCCGGTATCCGGCCGGGCGAGCTCCGCCGCCAGTTTGACGCGCTGCGCTTCGCCGCCGGAGAGGGTCGGAGCGGATTGCCCCAAGGCGACGTATTCCAACCCTACGTCCACCAAGGTTTGCAGGATACGGCGGATCTTGGGGATATTCTCGAAGACTTCATAGGCCTGCCCGATCTGCATTTGCAGAATATCGTGGATCGAGTAGCCATGGTATTTGATGTCCAGAACTTCTTCGGTGAAACGCCGTCCCTGACAACTATCGCACTGCACCCACACGTCGGGCAGGAAGTGCATTTCCACGCGCAGATGACCGTTGCCCTCGCATTTTTCGCACCGTCCACCGGGCACATTGAATGAGAACTGTCGCGGCGTGTAACCCATCGTCCGCGCTGCCGGCAACTGCGAATAAAGTTGCCGGATGAGATCGTAGACGCCCGTGTAGGTGGCCGGAGTCGAACTGGGATTGGAGCCGATGGGGGATTGGTCGACGCAGATGACCTTGTCGATTAGGGCCGCCCCTTCCACGGCCTTCCACACCGGCCGCAACGGTTCGGACTGGTTCTTGCGTTTGGTCAGCGCCGGCCGCAATACATCGTGCACAAAGGTGCTCTTGCCGCTGCCGCTGGGGCCGGTGACCACCGTCAAACGCCCCAATGGAACGGCGACATCGATATCTTGCAAGTTGTGCGCTCGAGCGCCGCGCACCACGATTTCCCCTCGCGGTTCACACCGCCGGTTCTTGGGAACGGGAATCTTTTGTTTGTCGCTGAGAAACGCACCGGTTGGGCTATTGCGTCGCCGCGCCAGTTGCTTTGGCGTTCCCTGGGCCACCAGCTCACCACCGAAACGGCCGGCCGCCGGGCCGAAATCATACACGCGATCGCTGCTCTCGATCACGTCCCGATCGTGCTCGACGACGATCAGGGTGTTGCCCAGGTCACGCAGGTTCTGCAACGCCCCGATTAGCCGCGCGTTGTCGCGAGGGTGCAATCCGATGGTTGGTTCGTCCAGCACGTACAGCACACCGCACAATCCGCTTCCCAGTTGACTGGACAAGCGAATCCGTTGCGATTCGCCGCCGCTGAGCGTAGCGGCCGAACGGTCGAGCGACAGATAGTCCAAGCCCACGTCTAGCAGGAATTGGGTCCGCGATTTCAACTCGCGCACCAGTTCTCCCGCGATCTCTTGTTCCTGTCGATTTAGCTTCCAGGTCGATATCCAATCGGACAGGGTATGCAGGTCCGCTTGCACGTAATCCAACACGGTCTTGTCTCGGAAGCGCACGGCCGCCGCATCCTGGTTCAACCGCGATCCATTGCATTCGGTGCAAGTGACGTCGCCCACGAAACCGTGCAAGAAACTCCGCAGGAAATAATTCATCCGCGACGCCTGCTCCAAAGCCGGAATCAGGCCTCGCCACTGGAATTCGAAGGGGACGCCCCGAGCGCGGGGCACGGAAAACCAGCGATCTGCCGTGCCGTGGAACAACAGGCGGCGGTGGGCGGATGCGATCTTGTCAAAGGGGATGTCCGTGGGGATGCCCGTGGCATTGCAGAATGCCATCAAGACCGGTTCGGCCAACTCCGGCACCACGTCCTCGGGCGACTGGGAGTCCCAGCGTGGCCAGAGCCGTAGGGCTCCCTGGCGAATCGACAACCGCGGGTCGACCAATAAGTCCGGGTCGGTGCCCCGCTGGATGCCCAGCCCCTCGCAACTTGGGCACCAGCCCAGGGGGGAATTGAAAGAGAAAGAATGAGGACTGAGCGTCTGCAAACTGTAACCGCACTGGTGGCACGCCAAGTGCTGGCTGTACCGCCGCACCTCCCAGTACCTCTCTTCCACGTCCTCCCGCGGCTCGACGGCCAACAACTCGCCGTTGCCCAGCGACAGAGCCAACTCGACGCTCTCGGCGATGCGGCTGGTGGCTGTAGGACTGATCGTGACCCGATCGATTACCGCCTCGATGTCGTACTTGAGCGTGCTCGACAGCGGTGGCACCTCCTCCAACCGATACGTGCGGCGATTGATCCGCACGCGAACCAGCCCCGAGGCTTGCAGATCGTCCCACAAGTTTTGCGGATCGACCGTCGGTTGCCACTTGATCGGTGCGGTGATCAGCAACCGCGTCCCTTCGGGATGGCTCAGGAGATGGCGTGCGATGTCGTCGGCCGTTTGCGTGCTGACCGGCAGGTCGCACCGTGGGCAATACGGAGTTCCCAACCTGGCCATCAGGACGCGCAAGTAATCGTAAATCTCCGTGACCGTGCCGACAGTGCTGCGGGGATTGTGGGCCACCGTTTTCTGCTCGATGGCGATCGATGGGGCCAGCCCTTCCAAGCGGTGGACGCGCGGCTTGGGCATCTGTCCCACGAATTGCCGGGCATAGGACGACAGACTCTCCACGTACCGCCGCTGACCCTCGGCATAGATCGTGTCCATGGCCAGCGAACTCTTGCCGCTGCCGCTGGGCCCGCAGAACACGTTCATCGACCGGTGAGGGATCTCCAGCGAGACGTCCTTCAGGTTGTGCTCCGTGGCTCCCTCAATGACAATGCGTTGCGTTGGGAGTTTGCTGGTGTTCCGCCTGGTGTTCTTTCGTCCCTTTTGCTCCCCGCCGCTGGGCCTGGCGCTGGATGGATGGATCGGTGGAGTAGCCAGGTGGCGGGCCAGCGCCTGGCCGGTATGCGAGGCCGGTTGGTGGATCAAATCGTCCGGTGTGCCGGCAAACAAGACCTGGCCGCCGGCCTCACCGGCTTCAGGTCCGATATCGATCACCCAATCGGCGACCTTGATCACATCCAGGTTGTGTTCGATCACCAACACCGTGTTGCCTCGATCGACCAGGTCTTGCAACACGTTGATCAGCAGGCGAATGTCGTGAAAGTGCAACCCCGTGGTCGGTTCGTCCAGCAGGTACAGGGTCTGACCGGTATCGCGACGGGACAGTTCGCGAGCCAGCTTGATGCGCTGGGCCTCGCCCCCGGAAAGCGTCGGGGATGGTTGCCCCAGTTTGATGTAGTCCATCCCCACCGCATGCAATGTTTGCAACCGCGTCGCAATCTTGGGGACGTTCTCGAACAACTCGAGCGCGTCGCGCACGTCCATTTCGAGGACGTCGGCGATCGAGTGCCCTTTGAATTTGACTTGCAAAGTTTCGTAGTTGTAGCGCTTGCCGTTGCATACCGGGCAGGTAACCCACAGGTCCGCCAGAAAGTCCATTTCCAGCTTGTTGGCCCCATTCCCCTCGCACGTTTCGCATCGCCCTCCGGCCACATTGAACGAAAACCTGCCGGGTTGAAATCCTCGCCGTTTGGCCTCCGGCAGGGTGGTAAACAACCGGCGAATTTCGTCGAAGACCTTGATATAGGTGGCTGGATTGCTCCGCGGCGTGCGGCCGATGGGCGACTGGTCGATGGGAATGACCTTGTCGAGGTGCTGCAGCCCTTCCACCGCGTCGTGTTCTCCGGGAAGATCTTCGGCCCGGTGAAAATGCCGTCGCAGGACGGGGACCACGATGTCGTTGACCAGCGAACTCTTGCCCGATCCGCTGACGCTGGTGACGCACACCAGTTTTCCCAACGGGAACTCGACATCGATGTTCTTCAGGTTGTTGTGCCGAGCGCCCCGCACCTTGAGCACGTGCCCGTTGCCGGGCCGTCGCGTCTGCGGAATGGGAATCTTCTCCTCCCCGGCCAGGAACTTTCCCGTGCAACTCTGCTCGGCCGCCGCCAGGTCCTCCAGCGTCCCCATGCCCACGATCTCTCCGCCACGGACGCCGGCACCGGGACCGAAGTCCAGGACCATATCGGCCGCTCGGATGGTGTCTTCATCGTGTTCAACCACCAGCAGCGTATTGCCCTGGTCTCGCAGGGATTGAAGCGATCGGATCAGCCGGTCATTGTCGCGGGGATGCAACCCGATCGATGGTTCATCGAGTACATACAGCACGCCGACCAGGCCGGCACCGATCTGGCTGGCCAGCCGGATGCGCTGCGCTTCGCCGCCCGATAAGGTGGGGGCGGCCCGATCCAAACTCAAGTATTCCAACCCCACATCGATGAGAAACTGCAGCCGCGTGGTGACCTCGCGCAGGGCTTCTCCTGCAATCCGTTGTTGCAGTTCGTCCAGCTCGATCTGCTGCAAGAACGCGCGGCACTGCTCGACGGGCAAGCGGCACAATTCGGGCAGATTCAACCAGGGCGAATCGCCGTCAATGGCAGCGGCAGAACGCAGTCGCAGTTGCCGTCCGGCTGGGGCCAACCGGGTCCCCTGGCAATCGTCGCAGGCCCTCTGCTCCATGTATTTTTCAAATCGTTTCCTGGCAGCAGACGAGCGGGCATTGCGATAGGATTCCTTGAGTTGCCCCACGATTCCATGGAACAGGCCGCCGTATTTCGTGGGATTCTTGCCGCCCCGCCAGGTGAACGTAATATGCCGCTGGCCGGTCCCGTACAACCATTCGCGCTGCACGACCGGCGGCAAGTCCTGCCAGGGCGTCGTCAGCGATTGTCCCGGTTGCAGGCCGTGGGTTTGCTCGATCGACTCGGCAACGCCCAACAGGGTCTGGCGATTCCACCGCGGCAGTTCGCTCCAACTGCCCAGCAATTCGATGGCGCCGTTCTTGAGTGAACGCTCCGGGTTGGGGATCAGCAGATGTGGGGCGAACGTGAACTGGCGCCCCAACCCTTCGCAGCTTGGGCACATGCCATGCGGGCTGTTGAAGCTCAGCATCTGAGGAGTGGGTGGCATGAACGAAAGGTTGCAACTGGGGCAGCTATATTGGC
>RFIQ01000393.1 GCA_003695565.1 Planctomycetota bacterium
GTCCCTGGGCCAGGAGGATGCTATTGACCGCGCCGGCCATAACGTGCACGGTGCGTCCCCTTGGCTGATCCAAAGGAGATGTTCCGGCCATGCCCGTAGCGTTGGCAAGCTGTGGGGTATCGAGCGCGGTCGTCAATTGGCTCCATGCCTGGCCTACCGTCGGTGAGTCCTCATCGAATTTCATCGGGATCTCTCCCCAGTCGAACTCAGCGGGCAGGTTTGCATCGAGGGGCACTCCCACTTGTGTTGGTGAGAACTGTTGCAACCACCACTGCCGCTGGTCGACCGACCAGGCCATCAACGTAGGGTACGCATCGACGAGCACGCGAGCCCAGGCGGCAATACGAGTTTCCGCTGCGTTCGCTGCGGGACCGCTGGTTCGGATCGACCAATCGTCGACCTGACTGGTAAAGTGCGTGACCGGTTGCACCTCGCCCGTGCCGAACTCGATCGCAGGAAACCGCAGCTCCCAGGTTCGTGGTTCCCGAGCAGCCACCAGGCGACTTTCCAGGTACACAAACAGTCGCAGGGGTAGTTGATTCGGCACCAACTGCACGCGGACGCCTGGGGCCCCCGCATCGGAGACTACCCACGTCTTGGCTGGTTCTCCCTGCGGCGTCTCGATTCCCAAAACGCGATGGTCCTGTCCAGAAGCGATGAACAATTCGGTATGGCCAGCCGGTTTCAACCACAGTTCCAACATGCCGATCGCTTGCGTTCCCTGGATATGCTCCAGCACATATTGCCCCAACACGATCTGGGGAGAGGGTGTGGGACCCTCCGCGGTGTGCCAACGGAGTTTAGGGGGTGGGCCCGCAAAACGTACGAGTTGATAGTCGCCATCGACCGGCAACATCTCC
Source organism: Planctomycetota bacterium (assembly GCA_003695565.1). GTDB lineage: Bacteria > Planctomycetota > Planctomycetia > Pirellulales > Pirellulaceae > Aureliella. Next base: position 861 of record RFIQ01000393.1, read on the forward strand.
GCCGCCGCATCGATAGCGCGACCAGAGGGGAAATCCCACCGCAGAGGATGGCCGTCCACCGAGCGGGCCAAGGCGTACACTGGATCGATCGCGCCATCAGCCAGCACCTGAAGCGACGGAAGAGCCAGTTCGCTGGTCGTTGCAGACGCCTCGAGCGGAAATCGCAAATCGAGTTGAGCACGACCTCGATCGTCCGGCGGGGGCGGGACGATGCACAAAGTCACTCTGCCCTGGTTACCCGAAGGAATGAAACGACGCGGCAAGGGGCCCACATCCAGGGACTGCCGCAGGCGCTCGGGGATATCGACAAACAGGAAATCCAGCGGCGTATCGCTGGATTGCCAATCCACATGCAAACGGCCATACCAACCCAAGTCATCCCGGTCGGCAAACAGGACACAATTCGGTGCGCCACGCAACTGGGCTGGCCGAACCGTGAGATTGGCCGGCAGAGCGGCTGAGCTGCGGTAGTCGTTACCCAGCTCGAACTGGCCGACCTCGATCTCCAGTGCACTCAGAAGTTCTGTGGGAGAAGCCCCGGCAGGACTCAACACCAATGGTGGATCGGCCGTCGGTTCGATATCCAAGTCCAAGCCGTACGTGCGGAAAAACTGGACGCGGGAGGACAGGGGATCGGCATCCAACAACAGGGGACGCTGAATCGCGTGCGGTTCCTCCAGGCGCCACGGGTAGGCCAGTTCGACGGCAATGCGTTGCATCGAAGCAGCGGCACGGGGATCGGGTTGCACGAGCAGCAGACGTCGATCGCCTTCGGTCAGGATCCGGTATGGTAGCATTACGCCATCCATGCTGACGCTGGTGACTCGCGATTGCCAAGGAATTTCCAGGCGTGCTGTGCGTTGCAGGGCCGCCGGTTGCGTCCAACGCGCTTCGTATTCCGCGCGCACCTCGTGAGCCCGGATGTGCAACTTGCACAGCTCGTTGAACTCCCCCACCTCCCCTGGCGTTTGACGCCGGAACAATCCACTGCTGGCGGTCGGAACTTGATAGGTTACCCCCGTCTCTTGAAACCCTCGCTCGCGCCATACCGAGGCCGGGGTGGGAACGGTGGTCCACTGGTTCGAGTCCACCAGGTTCCACTGCGAATTGAGCGCCGACCAGGTGAGGGTGATCTGGTCCGGTGCCATGGCCTCTTGTACGCCGGTGTAAGGTAGCGGCAGCGAGTTCCCTGCCGCTTTGGCCGCGGGGCGGAGCAGCACGAGTATTTCGATGGGGTATTCGCTGGACACAGTAGCATCCTCGCGAACTCGCACCGTGTAGACGCGGCGATTTCCCAGGGGCATGACGCCGGTTTCCACCAGCTCCACGTCGCCGCAGTGCCCCGAAATCGGCTCCCAGTTACTGTCGATGGACAAGTGCAAGTCCCTGTCAAGCGGATTGAACCCGCGCAACCGCAGCAGGCTGGCGGCCATCAGCGCATCGCCTTGGGCGTGCACCCACATGTACACCTCGCTGTGCGGCATGTCGCTTTCCACCGTCGGCTCGGGAAGCGGGTACCAGGTGCAATCCAGTTCATCGACGGGGCCCAAATGGATATTCAATTCGCTGCCAGAACGCTGCTGCCGCCCCAAGGACCGCACTTTGATCCGTGCCGCACCATCTTGCAAGACCCGCATCGTGGCCGTGGGAACGACCGGGACCTGGGCCTGCAAACGAGCCACACCTTGGCTGTCCGACTCCGTTTTGGGGTTGAAATGCAGACGGACCGAGTACTCGCCGGGTACTTCTGCGCGCACCAGGACAAAGGACGCTTCTTGCCGTACCGTCACTCGATCGCTGGCTTCGGCCGGCCCACCAACCTCGTACTGGGACAGGACCAGTTCATCGCGCAGCAGGGGCAGCAACAATTCCGCGCCGGCCTGCGGCATTTGCACCCGAAACTGGGCTGTCAACTGGATGGCCATTTCGCCTGGGGAAGACACCGATGCATCGCTTCGCAATTCATAGTGGGCGGCGCGCAAACGCGGCACGACCTGCCGCTGGGTCGTGGCAGTGGGGTTGTCCAACACGTCCTGCAACTCTTGTGGCACGTAGACGTAGGATCCGGCCACCTGGCGATCTTCATCGATCGGTATCAAGACCCCATAGACCCGCTGTGGTGCATCGGCGGTCGCCGCATCGCCGCTGGGCGCCGCGACCTGCGCCTCCTGTCCTCGGCACGGCAGCGACTCGATCCCAGCGCCGCACCACAACACCAACAGAATCGCCCCGATCATCGAGGAGCCGCGGACCGGTCCGGTGCGCCGGGCGGCGCGCGGGCCCCGCCTGGCGGGGACGATCACGAACCCCAACGCCCGCAACCAGGCTGCCAGGCCCACCGCGAGTGCAAGTAGTTGCATTGGAGCCACGAACTGGGCGGGGACTGCGACCAACGCGGTGATCACTGCGGCCAGCAACAGCCAACCACGATGCGGGGACCAGCCGATCACCATCCAAGCCAGACTGGTTAGGACCACCGTCAAGCCCATGGCCAGTGCGGCGGCCGCCGACTGAGACACCAACCAAACGGTCGTGCCATGGCCTGGCTGGCCCCATCCCCCCGGGTCGCGCAATGGCTGGGCGACGCCGCGGTCGAAGGGACCGGCCGGGTGGACCTGGGTGGACCTGGTGGCCGGCAGCAAACGAGCCCACCAGGATGCTGGCACCAACCGATCTATCAATCTGGTTCCAGCCGGCGCCAGCACTTCCGCCACTGGGATCCATTGCGGTGGCACAACCGATCGATACTCCGTTGAACGAACAGGCAGAGATATTTCGGGAAGCTCCGGATCCAGCGCCATCAAGCTATGCAACCAGCGGCGGGATGTACCACGGCACCAAATCTGCAATCGGTGCTCACCGGGATTGCCGATTTCGAACTCCAACCGACCTGAGCGCCCCGGCTGAGGGGCCACGTCGCGCCCATCCAGCGCGGCCCGCTCGTGCCTCCAACCGGCGGGCAGGGTGACCGAAAAACGGCTCGGCCGAACCAACGTTATATCCCAGTTGAGTGCATGGGTTACTTCCCCGGATGACTCCACGACGCGTTCGACGCGCTGCTGGTCGACCCAACCGAGGTACATGTCGGGCAAGCTGACCGGAACCACCTTCAAGGGGTTTTCAGAACGACTTTCAATCCGCGCCACCACCCAGCCGTGGGTATCGACAGGAGACGCTGCCAACGATTGCACCGCAGTCCGTACCCGACGATCGTCGAAAACTTCCTGCGCATCGGACAGTTCCGCCGAAGCAGGAGCGTTCTGCAACGCGAGTGCTGGAGCGAGCAGCACCTGGTTTTCCTGCGCCGTGGCGCCGACCACGCGCGGAAACTCCACAGGCACCCCAGCCGGTTGCCGATCGGACTCCGGCACATCCCGCACTCCCACCAACTCCAATCGACTGGAGGTCACCCCGGGCAGCTGCACGCGGACGCTTTCCCCGGTTCGCGCCACCTGGATTCGATCGTTGTACAAGCTGGCCAATTCGTTCGCTTCCGATACCCGCCACCGCCACTGGGCGCCGGCCGGTTGGCTGGGGCACAGGACGTCGATATCCCCCAGAGGCCCGGCCGCGGCATCGAGCAGCAACACGTAATGGACGTCGCCCACCGCTGCCGGTTGAGCTTGCGCGTCGACCCGCGGGATGGCGAAGGCTTGGACGGTCACTTTGGACTGCTGAGCGACCAGCTCCAGACGCGGAATGTACTGTTGGACTCCGCCCAGAATCCAACGGCTGCCCGCCTCGGGCAGAAGCTGTTGTTGCCAAATCGGCAGATCCACAATCTGCTTCTGAAACGCCATCAACTCGGCGGTAGGGCGCAAGCGGTAACCCTCGGATGGCTCGATGGCATA
>RFIQ01000032.1 GCA_003695565.1 Planctomycetota bacterium
CGGCAGACGTTTTGCCCTGGGAGGGAGAAGAAACGCCTCAAGAATCGCCTTTCGCTGGTCTGCCCAGTTTGCCGACGGACATCGCAGAGGCGGTCGAGCAATTCAAGTTGGCCATCATTCGGCACCGGGCCGAATCGTGGGCTGAGGTGAGCCAGGCCGACGTATTGAAAGCGCTCGACGCACTTCGCGCCTTTGTCTTGCAGTGATTGCTCGCGATCTACGGGCCGACGTTGGAGCCCGCAGCAAGCTGTTGCAGAATCAGAAATGGCCAAGCCAAGGCGGCTTACCCGTATTCTCACGCGGGCAAGTAGGCGGCAGGCACAACTCGGCCGCAGCGACCGACGTAGCTGCGGCTCGAGTTATTGGCAGGCGAAACAAATCCCCGCTGCGGACGGCCGGGGAAGTTGATATGCGGTTACTTGATCGGCACCGCGTAACTGATGGCGCCAACGGCCTGACCGTCCTTCGCATCGGCATAGTGGGCGTGGCACATAACGCATTTGGCATGTACCACCGGGATGGCAGTCATGGCGCGGTAAACGGGTTTGCCTTCCGCATCGGTTTCAACACCCTCGACAAATGATTTGCCCTGCTTGATCTTCTTGATTGCTTGTTTCTCGAAAGCATCGTCCGGGACGTTCTCCGGGTCATACGGGTCGCCGGTGACGTCGAGCAACTGGGCCGTATGCCAACCCTTTTCATCGATGGCTTCGAACAGGGCGACGGCAGCGGAACCGGCCGCAAACGAGTCCTCGTCTTCGACGTACTTGTCAGTGATCAAGACTACGGCCGTCTTGTAAACGTCGTCCAGCATTTTGACCGTCTCGCGTGCCCGCTCGACCTGCCGCTTGGTCGGCTTGCCACCATTTTTCTGGGCAGGTTTTGCTCCCTCTTGAGCCACCCCGTGCCACGGGGCGACGCAAGCGGTTGCAACCACGACGCATAAGACGATCTTCCACCATGTCCGAGTCATACTGCTACTCCGTTGTTCAGGAACCGTCAGGTGGGCTGCCAGCCAACTCGGCCGGAACCACTCAACCCGACTGAGAAAACACAATGGGCCCGACGGAAAACGCACGCGGGCCGCGCGGCGGGTTAGCCGCAGGCGTATCCTACACGGGAGTATTAGGATGTCAATATCCAATTATCCGATTTTGGGCACGCCGCGATCAGGAGAGCTCTGGTGGGAGCCGTTACGCATAGTGGCGGCGAAACGCAGAACGCAGCAGTTCCAGGCTCTTGGGAAGGGCCGTGCGGTAGTCCTCCATGCCTTCGAACTCCAGGGAGATGTAACCGCGGTAGCCGGCTTCGTTAAGGATCCGCGCGATCCGGGGATAGTCTAGATCGAGCGAATACCATTGACCGCCACCGTAGTAGGTCTTGGCCTGGACGAAGATCGTCCGAGGAGCGATCTTGGCCAGCCGCTCGTAGGGCTCCTCCAGGAAATTGCCGGTATCGGTCGTGATTTGCAACCAAGGGGAATCGACAGCGTTGACGATGCGCAGGATTCCTTCGGGAGTCAAACCCAATCCCCAATGGTTTTCCAGTGCCATGACCACACCGCACTTCTCAGCCGTGGGAATGCATGCCTCCAGGGCTTCGATGACCCACGGAAACGCATCTTCGTCGGTATAGCCCGGCAAGGGCGGCTCGATTCCTCGGTTGGCCATCAGCGCATCGAAATTGGCCGAGGTCCCCCACCGTCCGGTGTTGACGCGCATGACCGGAATGCCCAGCTTGTACGCCGTTTCGATTTGACCGATCGTCAAGTCGATATTGTGCTTGCGTTTCTCGCGGTCTGGCGTCACGAATCCTTGATGGGTCGACAATCCGACCAAGGGCAATCCCAGTCGCAGCGCGTGCCGTTTGAAGCTCATCAACTCGGAATTGCTCAGGATTTCATGTTGCTGCAATTGCACCAACAGCAATTCCACGCCATCGAAACCGTATTGATCGGCGATATCGAGGCACTTGTGGAAATCGCGCAAGTGATCGTTGTAGAAACGCCACAGGGAATAGCTGGAAAGGATGATCGGATACGACTGGCGTGCGCCGGCCGGGCCGCTGGCAGGGGATGGCTCTTGGGCACCGACCGCCTGGGCCAGGGGGACCATGCCTGCCATGCCGGCCAGCCCCAAAAAGCGACGGCGCGAGGATGTGGAATCAGGGTGTGTTTTCTCGGTGGGATGCACAGTTCGATCTCCGTTTGTTAAAGTGAACCGCAGGGCCATAGAACGTTGCCGCCCTTTGTCACCGGGGATTGTACCCGGAAGGGAGCATCGGTGCAGAATCCGCTGCCGATGGTTTCCCATACAGGCGGGCCACCAGGTTCACCGGCGGGCCTCTGGGCCGCCGATTCTCAAATCCATCTGGACGGTTTCCGAGCGATGATAATCTCCTGCCAGTCCTTCGACCTACCGTTGCGTGATCCATTTACCATCGCGCGCGGGACCACCACGATCCAGCCGACATTGATCGTACGCGTCGAACACGAAGGCCTGGTCGGGTGGGGCGAGGCCACCACGAATCCCTACTATGGTGTGACCCTGCAGAGCATGCAACGTGCTTTGGCGTCGATCGCGCCGCGACTGGCGTCGGCCCCGCTGGACAATCCAGCCGAGATTTGGGCGGAGTTGGATGGGGAGCTGAGCCAGTGTCGTTTTGCCCAGTGCGCGCTCGATTGCGCCCTGTGGGATATCTATGCACAAATGCATGGTGTGCCCCTGTGGAAGTTGTGGGGATTCGATGCCGACGATCCCCGTCCGCCGACCTGCTACACCATTGGCCTGGACCGGCCCGAACGGATGATCGACAAAATGCAAGCCCGCCCCGGTTGGCCCGTCTACAAGATCAAGGTGGGTGCCGATGGAGGCATCGATCTGGTGCGACGTCTGCGTCAGGCGACCGACGCGGTATTTCGGGTGGATGCGAATTGTTCCTGGTCACCTCCGGCGATTCTGCCTCTGGCGGAGCAATTGGCGGAACTGGGGGTAGAGTTGATCGAGCAACCGCTCGAGGCGGATCAATACGAGGCGATGCGCGCGGTGAAGGGAAAATCCCGTTTGCCGTTGATGGCAGACGAGAGTTGTCAGGTGGAGGCCGATGTCGATCGCTGCATCGAGGCATTCGATGCCATTAACATCAAATTGGTCAAGTGTGGCGGCATCACTCCTGCGCGCCGCATGATCACGCGGGCCAAGCAAAACGGATTGCAAGTCATGGTGGGGTGTATGACGGAGTCGAGCATCGGGATCGCGGCGGGCGTGCACTTGCTGCCCCTGCTCGACTATGCAGATCTGGATGGAGCGCTGTTGCTGGCTGAAGACCTGGCCGACGGCCTGGTCTGGGATCGAGGTGTCTGTCGGCTTCCCCAGCGGCCGGGCTTGGGAATCCAGCCGCGCAACGAGGTATTGGAGCGGTTCAGTGCGTGCTCTGCTCTTGGTTGACATTCAGAACGATTTTTTGCCTGGCGGTGCCCTGCCGGTACCACAAGGGGATGCCGTGGTGCCGGTAGCCAATCGATTGGTTGCCGACTACTCGATCGTCGTGGCGACCAAGGATTGGCATCCGCCCAACCACAAGTCGTTTGCCAGCCAGCATCCGGGCCATAAGGTGGGTGACGTGATCGACCTGGATGGCATCCCCCAACGTCTCTGGCCGGACCATTGCGTTCAGCACACGTGGGGAGCCGAGTTTGCGCCGGGGTTGGCCACCGAACGCATCGATCACGTGGTGTACAAAGGTACCGATCCGAACGTCGACAGCTACAGCGGTTTTTTCGACAACGCGCGGCGGCGCGCTACCGGGCTGGAGGCCTGGTTGCGGGAGCGAAAAATCGAGATGCTGGATATCATGGGTTTGGCCACCGACTACTGCGTGCAGTTTACTGCGCTCGATGCAGTCGATTTGGGGTTCGCTACCCGCGTCCTGCTGGAAGGTTGCCGCGGCGTGGAGTTGCAGCCGGGGGATTGCGCCGCGGCGATCGATCGGATGCAAGCGGCGGGAGTCGTCGTGGTTTCCACCGGCTGAGCGCCCCGATCGAGCGACTGAAAATCCTGCAAGACGATTGTCGATCACGGTCGCTGGGCCGGACGCAGGAGAGCGTTCGTGCGCCGAACAAAATCCGTGCGCCGAACTAGGCGCCGATCGGCTGGTGGGAAGTCCAGTCGCTTGCGGGTGCTTCCCTCCCCGGCTCCATTTGCTTGCCGCGTTGGGGTAACATGAAAGGGGGATGCTGGCGTCGATGAGGCCGATTGCGGTCCCGATGTGTTGGCGGAGCGATGGTTCGCCTTCCCGTTCGCCCTGGTCCCTGACCTTCTTTCACTTTTCCGGATCACGCTTGCATGACAGAAAAAACGGAGCTGCAGTTGCTGCCCCCCAGTTTGCTAGCGCGGCTGGAGCGTATGGAATTGGTCAGCCGCAAGGTCTTTCGCGGACGGCTGAAAGGGGAGCGACGAAGCAAGCGGAAAGGGCAGAGTGTCGAGTTCGCCGATTTTCGCAACTATGTTCCCGGTGATGATCTGCGTTTCGTCGACTGGAATCTGTACGCCCGCTTGGACAAATTGTTTCTCAAATTGTTCCTGGAAGAAGAGGACCTGCACGTCTACTTCTTGATCGACGCCAGCCCATCGATGGATTTTGGCGAACCGACAAAGTTCTTTGCGGCCAAACAGGTTGCCGCAGCGTTGGGGTTTGTTGGTATGTGTCGCGGCGATCGCGTTCGATTGGAATTCTTGGGCCAGGAGAACAAGACCAGTCCAGTGTTACGCGGCCGATCGCAACTGTGGCGGATGCTGGAGTTCGTGGAAACGGTTCAGCCCAATCAGGTATTTCGATTGACCGATGCAGTCAAGCGTTTTTGCCTGCGCAACACCGGGCGAGGCATCGTCGTGCTGCTTTCGGACTTGATGGACAAGACCGGTTACGAGCCGGCCCTGCGCATGTTGCTGGGACAGCAAATGGATGTCTTCGTGTTGCAGATACTCAGCCCGGAGGAGATGCAACCCGATTTGTCTGGTGACCTGAAGCTGGTCGATTGCGAGGATCACGACGAAACGGAGATCTCAGTCACCTCTGCCGTGTTGAAGAAATACCAGCAGACGTTGGCGGCGTTTGTCGACCAGGCGCGGCGATTTTGTGCCCAGCGTGGCATGGTGCACTTGCTGGCCCGCAGCGACCACGGCGCGGAGGTAATCGTGGGGCAGTACTTGCGTGAACGAGGGTTGGTGAGATGAGCTGGATTCCCACGCTGGGTTGGGCCGGATGGCTGGCGATCGCTTTGGTGCCTCCCCTGATCATCATGCTGTACTTCCTCAAATTGAGGCGGCAGCCTGTCGAGGTCCCCAGCACCTACCTGTGGCGCCGGACGATCGAGGACCTGCACGTCAACAGCATTTGGCAGCGATTGCGCAAGAACCTGTTGCTGCTGCTGCAGTTGGTGGCGGTGGCCGCGATGATTCTGGCTCTGTTGCGTCCGGGGATACGAGGATCCGAATCGCTGGGAGATCGCCGGATCCTGTTGATCGACAACTCCTGCAGCATGCAGGCGACCGATGTGGAATCGAGCCGTTTGGCCCGGGCCAAGAAAGAGGCGTTGGAGTTGATCGATGGTATGGAAACGAACGATGCCGTGATGGTGATCGCGTTTTCCGATCGAGCGGACATTCGGCAGGGATTTACGTCGGACAAGAGGCGTTTGCGGGCAGCGATCCAAGGCATTGAACCGACGTTTCGGACCACGGATTTGAACGAGGCGCTTCGAGCTGCATCCGGATTGGCCAACCCGGGCCGGACCAGCCAGATGGAGGATCTCAACGATATCCAGGTCGCCGAAGCGTTGCCCGCCACGTTGTACATTTTCAGCGACGGAGGTTTTCCCCCTCCCCAAATCGATTTGGGGAATTTGACCGCCACCTACGTTCCAATCGGATCGCCGGACGCACACAACGTAGGCATCGTAGCGTTTACCGTCGAGCGGAACGCGGAGAACGAAACGCAGGTAGCGGCATTTGCACAGGTACAGAATTTCGGCACTGAAGCTGCCGATGCGGGGCTGAGTCTCTACCTGGACGATGAATTGATCGACGCGCGCCAGGTCCAAATCGATGCGGAATCGGCCAGTGGCGTCGAGTTCGAGATCCAGAATTTGGAAACCGGTCGGTTGAGATTGGAACTGGAATACGATGATGCTTTGGCGGCCGACAACATCGCCTATGCCGGGTTGGATCCCCCCAAACAATTGGAAGTGGTGTTGGTGACCGAGGGGAATGCTGCGTTGGAAGCGGCGCTGAGTACCAGCCGGGTAACCGAGTTGGCAGCGGTGCGTGTGGCCCGTCCCTCCGAACTAGAAACGCCTGAGTTTGGCCAGTTGCTGCGCAGTGGCACCGTGGACTTGTTCATTTTCGACGGGTGTGCACCAGCGGTCGCCCCCGAGGCCAACACCTTGTACATCGATGCGCTGCCACCAGGTGACCAGTGGGGGGCGGGAGAGCCGTCCGGGCCGCTGTTCATCATCGACGTCAACCGCTCCCATCCTCTGATGCAATATGTCGATTTGGGCACGGTGCGGATCGTCGAGGGGCGTGCGTTGCAGATGCCTGGAGGTGGGACGGAACTGGCTCGAACCGACGCCGGTATTCTGATGGCAGTGGCTCCTCGCGATGCGTACTTGGATGCGGTGATCGCCATGCCGTTGATTCGCCGCACCGAGGAAGGAGCCGTCCCCAACACCGACTGGCCGATCAAACGCGGATTTCCAGTCTTCTTTTTCAATGCGTTGCAGGTTCTGGGAGGAGCTACGGCCACGGCGGCTTCCAAATCGGTGCAGCCCGGCAACCCGGTACCCCTGGCGGTCACCACGCGGTACGAATCGGTGGAAGTGCTGCGGCCGGATGGAGGCGCGGAACGGCTGGAACGAGGAAACAGCCCGCAGTTCATTTATTCTCAGACCGATTTGCCCGGGTTCTACCAGGTGACGGGGGGAGAGGGGCGTTTGCTGCAGCTTTTTGCGGTCAATCTGTTTAGTGATCGCGAGAGCAACATCCGGCCGGCGCCCGAATTGCAAATCGGCGCGGAGACGGTGGAGGGAAAGGTGAACCAGAAGGAATTGGTGCGTGTCGAATACTGGCGGTGGTTGTTGATCGTCGCGCTGATTGTGCTGGGCATCGAGTGGTACGCGTACAATCGCCGCATCGCGCTGTAGCCCACTGGGTGCGGTACCCAAATCGGGTGCAGGCGGTAAAATGGACTCTGAATCGGGGTTGCTGGCGGCAGCACGGCCCGCGGAGCCCGCAGAAAAGGCTGCGGGAATGGACCGCTGGCGCCAATGCAGGATTGTGACGCCTACAAGAATGATTAGGAGAGCATGATGGGACAAAACACGCTGGAGTTTACCGACGATAACTTTGATGCCGAAGTCTTGCAGTCCGATCAACCGGTGTTGGTCGACTTCTGGGCGCCCTGGTGCGGGCCATGCCGGCAAATCGCCCCGTTGATCGACGAGTTGGCGGGCCAGTATTCGGGATCCGTGAAAATCGGCAAGTTGAATATCGATGAGAATCCCAACACCACGGCGCAGTACGGGATACAGAGCATCCCCACTCTGCTGCTGTTCAAGAACGGCGAGGTGGTGGATCGCTACGTCGGCATGCCGCCGAAATTCAAGCTGGAAGAAGCGCTGAACTCCGCTGCAGCAACTTGATTGGAGTCAGCCATCACGGCGGGATGGAATGCATGAACCCCCGAGCGGTCGGCTGGCCACCGGGGGTTTTTTCTTTGGTTTTGATCTTTTGATTCTAGCGCAATCAATCGCAATTCCGTATGCATTGCCGGGCCGCGGAGGCTCCGTCCCACCCGCAATGTGGCAGCTCCAACCGGTGCGAATCGACCGCGAAAGGGACATGGTGGGGCAGCGCATCTGGAACCGGGTTCAGAGCCATGGCCGGGTGCTTAAATGTATTTGCCCGTGATGCTGTCGGGGGCCTTGCGGAGTGATTCGGGAGGCCCGGTTGCCACGATTTCCCCCCCGGCGTCTCCGCCCCCCGGCCCCAGATCAATGAGCCAGTCGCAGTTGCGAATCACGTCCAAATTGTGCTCGATCACCACTACGGTATTCCCGCGTTCGACCAGAGCGTCCAACACCAGAATCAATCGCTGCACATCATCCATGTGCAATCCGGTCGTGGGTTCGTCAAAGAAATAGATGGTTCGACCCGTATCGCGACGGGCCAATTCGGTTGCCAGCTTGATCCGTTGAGCTTCGCCCCCGCTGAGGGTGCTCGAAGGCTGCCCCAGGGTCAGATAGCCCAAACCGACCTGTTGCATGGCATGGAGCAAGCGGAGGATCTTGTCGAAGTTGCAGAAGAAATCGCTCGCCTCGTCGACACTCATTTCCAGACAGTCGGCGATCGACTTGTCCCGGTAGCGGACTTGCAGCGTGGTGCGATTGAACCTCCGACCACCGCAGGCTGCGCAGGGAACATAGATATCGGGCAGGAAATTCATCTCGATCTTCTCTTGCCCCTGTCCCAAGCATTGCTCGCATCGCCCCTGGCCGGTGTTGAAACTGAAGCGGCTGGCCGTGAAGCCGCGGCTCTTGGCCTCACGCGTCCTGGCAAAGACTTGCCGAATCAAATCGAACACACCGACGTAGGTGGCTGGCGTGCTCCGCGGAGTCCGGCCGATAGCGGCCTGCGTGACCTCGATGGCTTTGTCCAAGCGCTCGGCACCTGCCAATTTGCGGTAGGGACCACCGGGGCGCCGGTGGCCGCCGAGGTGCGACTTGAGCGCCGGGATCAATGTTTGGCCGATCAACGAACTCTTGCCACTGCCGCTGACCCCCGTCACGCCGATGAGCAAACCCAGCGGTAGTTCCAGAGTCACATCTTTCAAGTTGTGCAAGGAGGCGCCGTGCAACGTGAGCGAAGCGCCCTCGACCGGGGCACGGCGGTCGGTCGTTCGCTGCACGCGCAATTCGTCGCGCAAGTAGCGGGCCGTCAGGGACGTAGGGTGTTGTCGTACCTCCGCTGGTGGGCCAACGGCGATGACTTGTCCGCCATCTCGTCCCGCCCCGGGGCCCACGTCGACCAGCACATCCGCAGCTTCCATCATCGCCTGGTCATGCTCGACGACCACCACGGTGTTTCCCTGCTCCTGCAGGGCCCGCAGACTGCCGATCAAGCGCTGGTGGTCGACCGGGTGCAGACCGATCGATGGCTCGTCGAGGATGTAGCACACGCCCACCAACCCGCTACCAATGCTGCTGGCCAGGCGGACGCGTTGCAGCTCACCGCCGCTGAGCGAACGCGTGGAGCGCGTCAAACTGAGGTAACCAACGCCGACGTGTTGCAGAAATGTCAGCCGGTGCTGCACGGCTTGCAGGATCGGGGTAGCGATTTCACGTTGGTAGTCTGACAGGTCGAGATGCTGAAACCACTGGATCGCATCGGCGACACTCAGGCTGCAAATCTCATAGATATTTTTCCCCGCCAGCCGCACCGCTAAGGCCTCCGAACGCAAACGCGCACCAGCACACGTGGGGCAGGGCAGGTGTTCCAGGTATTCCTCCAACGGCGATGACTCGTCCTCGCTCGCTTCGTCCTGGGCCAGCGTTTTTTCCAGCAGCCCCAGTAAACCAGACGTCGCACCGGCCTGTCCCATCAATTCGCGCCGAGCCTTAACAGGCATTGCACGCAGGGGTTGCGACCACTGCCCGCCACATGACTCGACCAGTTTCTTGAGGTGCCGCGTCAATTGCCGGCGCTGCCCGGCCGGCAAATCTGTCAGGAAGACGAAGCCTCCCCTGCCCGGCGGACGATCCCAGTCGACCAGTGACGCGGGATTGAACTGCAGCCGAACACCCGTACCTTCACAACTTGGGCATGCACCGTAGGGGCTGTTGAAGCTGAAGGTGCGCGGTTCGATCTCCTCATAACTGATGCCGCATCGCGCGCAGGCGTAGCGGGTGCTGAACAAACGATCCTCCCAGCGATCGTCGCCAACCGATTCCCGTGCCGCGGGGGTCAAGAAACTGATGGCCACGACGCCCTCGGCCATGTCCAGCGCCGTGTCGAGCGAACGGGCCAGCCGTTCTTCGCAGCCGGGGCGAAGCACGATCTTGTCCACGATCGCCTCGATGGTATGCTCGCGCCGTACCGCCAGGCTGGGCACTTCATCCAGTTCGTACAAAGTGCCGTCGACCCGCACGCGAACCAATCCGGCTTTGCGGATCGTCTCCAAGGCCTCGCGGTGGGCGCCGCGGCGGCCTCGCACAATCGGTGATAATACGACTATCCGCGTTCCCTCGGGCAACGCCATCACCTCCCGAACAATCTGCTCGCGCGGTTGCTGAACGATCGGCTGGCCGCACTCGTAACAGTGCGCGGTTCCGGCCCGCGCCATGAGTAAACGCAAGTAATCGTAGATTTCAGTGACGGTAGCGACCGTCGACCGGGGACTGGTCGTGCCCGACTTCTGATCGATGCACAACGTCGGCTCCAGTCCGTGAATCGCGTCGACATCCGGCCGCACCAACTGGTCCAGAAACTGCCTGGCGTACGTCGACAAGCTCTCGATGTACTGCCGCTGGCCCTCGGCAAACAGCGTATCGATGGCCAACGAACTCTTGCCGCTGCCACTGACTCCGGTAATGACAGTGATTTGCTCGTGCGGAATCTCCAACCGGATATTCTGCAAGTTGTGGGTGCGGGCTCCAATGATCTCGATGCAGCCCGGATCGGTCACTTCCGGCGCAGCCCTCGCCCGATCCTCTTTTTCTGCTGTGATGCTCATAGTCCTCCCGCCCGAGTGTCCGTCCGGTTTCTTGCTTCTTCATTCTAAGGCCATCTCCCCCGATCCGGAACACGCGCCCCATTCGCTGGCCGCAGGACGCCCGGGGAAAGACGCATACCCGAATCGCTCAGATCGCGCCACCCGGCGTCGTCGCAATGCGTCGAACTGCATCCGTTGTCGCCTTGAGGGCAGTGGTTCGGGTATCATCGTCAGCAGCGCCCGGTCGTTGCGGATTGCGCGGCGACTACGGCGACCGCCCAACGCAATTCACGAGGACCTCGATAATGAAGCAACATACCCACAGACGGATCAGCCGGATCGGCGACATTGGTCTCCTGGCCACGGTCTGGTGCATTCTGTGCCCCACCCTCGCCGCGGCCGTCCCCGAAGTGCGGGTCAGCAATGTTCGCCGAGTGTTTTCTAATGGCGAGCATAACGCGTTTACCGACTTGATCCGTTTCAAGGGACGATACTACCTGACCTTTCGCAGTTGCCCAGATGGTCACATGGTGCATCCCTCGTCGTCGATCCAGGTATTGGTCAGCGATGATCTGCAGTCGTGGACTCCGGTGCATCGTTTTAGCGTCCCACTGCGTGATACCCGCGACCCACATTTTCTTTGCTTTCGGGACCGCCTGTTCGTCTTGACTGGCACATGGTATTGCGGCCAAACCAGTCCAGATCCGTCGACCTACGACTTGAATTTGCACCTGGGATACGCATGTGATAGCCAGGATGGCCGATCGTGGAGCCAGCCGCGAATGCTGGAGGGGACCTTTGGGCATTACATCTGGCGCGCGGCGATGTTCAAGGACACGGCCTACCTGTGCGGTCGCCGCAAGCACCACTTTGACGTACGCCCCCGCGGCGAGGGCCCGAACGTCGAATCCGCCATGCTGGTCAGCACCGATGGGGCGATCTGGCGCACCGGTCCGCTTTTCCAATCGGTGCAAGGTGACGAAACCGCTTTTCTGTTCGACCCCCGCGGCACCCTGCGGGCCGTCGGACGGCGCGGAAGGAACACTGCAGAATGGATCGAAGGCCCGGCTCCGTGGGACCACTTGAAACATGCGGATCTGGGCACCTACATCGGTGGCCCGCTGCTCAAGTACTGGGGATCTCGATTGCTCGTTGGCGGTCGGCGAATGGCTGAGCAGGGCCCTACGACGACGCTGTACTGGTGGCACGACGGCAGCCTGCACCGGTGCGCTGACCTGCCCAGTGGGGGCGATTGCTCCTACCCGGGCTTCATCCCGCTGAGCGAGACTCGTGCCGTCGTCTCCTGGTATTCCAGCCACGAGACCGACCCGGAAGGCCGCACGGTGACAGCCATCTACCTGGCCGACCTGGAACTGGTACCGCCGACTCCCAAAGTCGTGCGTTCGAAGATCGCCTTTCGCAGCACTTGGGACGGCACGCCACAACCCGCTTACTTGACAGTGCCTGAAGCGATCGCCGACCAAGGGGCGGCAGGCCATACTCAACGACGTTTACCAATGGTCGTCAGTCTGCACAGTTGGAGCGCTGACTTGGAACAGCGGCAACCCGATCTGGAGCAACTCGTGGCCGAACGCGGCTGGGTGTTGCTGCAGCCCGATTTTCGCGGGGTCAACGATCGTCCCACCGCCTGCGGATCACCGGCCGCGCAGCAGGACATTCTGGATGCGATTTCGTGGGTGATCGAGCGCTATCCGGTCGACCCCGCAGCCGTATTCCTGACGGGCGTTTCGGGAGGAGGCCACATGACGATGTTGATGGCAGGGCGTTATCCCGAGCGGTTTCGTGCGGCCAGCGCCTGGGTGGGAATCAGTGATCTGGCCGCCTGGCATGCCAGGCACGAGGATGATCGCTACGGCAGCATGCTGCGAGCGGTATGCGGCGGACCGCCTGGCAGCTCTCCCGCCGTCGACGAACAGTACCGGTTGCGCTCACCGTTGCACTATTTGGCAGGCATAGGGACATTGCCCCTCGATTTGTATACGGGAATCGACGATGGACACAGCGGATCGGTGCCCGTACGGCAGTCGTTAGATGCCTTCAACACCATCGCCGATTCGGGTGGCGCCGAGCGAATTACGGAGGATGAAATTGAACAACTCTCGCGCCGCGGCGGACGGTTGCACGCGCCACGGCCCGGAGACACCGGTTTCGACGATTGCCTGGCAAGAGAATTCTTCTTGCGGCGGTATGCCGGAAACTCGCGCATCACCGTGTTCGACGGCGGCCATGAGGGAATCGCCGCTGGAACGATCGCCTGGTTCGATTCCCATCTCGATGCCCTGGAGACAGCCGAGGGCCTGCCCGCGGCTAGCAACGTAGGCAGTTCAGCCAATTCGGACAGCCCCTGAGCCACGATTTACCAGCGGAGAATCGCCATGCCGAATCGAGAGTCCAACAAATACGAAACCTTGCATGGTCTGCCCCCTTTGGCCGGACTGTGCAGCATGGAACAGGCCATCCAGGCCGGTTGGAGCGTTCAGCATAGCGTGACGCGGTTGTTGCGTCTGCACTACGTTCTCAAACGGCTTATGGAAATCCTGGTCGAACGGATCACGTCTGAACCGATCTATGAGCTGAAAATGGCCTACAGCTACCATGCGTATCTGCTGTCCGAGCAAATCCAGCTCATCCGCGCGCGGGTGGCAGAGATGCGGGAACCGCCACTGGGACTGGACAAGGTTCCCCATCCTGCTTTGGAACAATTGATGGATCAGGTTCGCGATTGTCCCGCTGCGGTCCATTTGATTGTTGGCGGCTACGATGTCGTACTGCGAAAGGCGATCGAGTCGTGCCGGCGGATGTCGCGTCAAGCCCATCCCTTGGCGGATGCTCCGACCGTACGCATCGTCCGCTTGATCGACTTCGAACTGTCTCCCTTGCTCGAATATGCGGAGCAAGCCATTGACAGTCTGCGCAAAGCCGACGGTCCGGGTGAGGAGGACGCGACGCGCGCGACGCAGGCCGCATCATGGCAATCCTATGCACAGCAGTTGTGGCAAGCGGCCGGCGGGCTCGAAGGTGAAGGTGCATCGGAGGACCCCTTGCCACCGCCGTTTTGGACCACGGGACCGCGGACGTACGACCCGGTACCCAAACGCGACCAGCGGTTCCAGGATCCCTACAACGCTGGGGTCAATCCGGAAGCTTTCCTTTACGATCCGCGATTCCGCGCCCGCGACAAGACACTCATGTTGTATTACAAGCGTCTGCGCGAGCTCGACGTGCCGGAGATGATGGCTAGCATTCTGGCGGAACTGAAGACGGAAGAACCCTGGGAGTTCTATTACTCGATGTTGCGCCAACTGTGGGACGAGGCGCGGCACGCAATGATGGGCGAGGTGGGATTTGCCGCTCAAGGCATCGACTGGACTCAGATTCCGATCAATTTCACATGGTCCTTGAACCTGAACACGCAACTGACGGCCCGGGAGCGCCATGGCGTGCTGTATTTTATCGAACAGGGGCTGATGCCTCGTACCGGCAAGCGGTACGAATGGGAAGTGGCAACGCACAGCGGCGATCCGTTGGCCCGCTTGTTTCAGGACTTCGATTGGGCCGATGAAGTTCTGCATGCTCACATCGGTCGGCGGTGGTACGTTCCCCGCTACGCGTCGCCGCAAGAGGCGTTGCGGTATGGCGACCAGTGCTGGAGCCTGGTCCTGAGCCACTGGCATGAATATCGCGACCAGGGCTTGACCGAACACCGCAATTGGTGGCCCGATCTCTACCGGCAGGCATGTGCGAAATGGGGAGTCGAGCCGGATCCGGCCGCATTGGCCTTCGATGTATCTTACGAAAACTCCCGCGCCGATCTAAAGAAAATCCGTGGAGAACTTCGAGAAGACACGGTCGGATAGATCCAGCGCATCCCTGTGTAAATCGACGCCTCGCGGCAGAAACAACGACTGGCTGGAACTCGGCTCCTCAATGGCATCAAGAAACACGCGGTCTCCGCAAGGCCTCCCCGCATCTTCAGGGAGCCATCGCCGCTGACCCTCCAAGCAGACGCCCCCCTGCCCCTTTCCAACAGCCGGACAACGTTCGCGTTGAACTTTGGGATCTCCACCGCATGCCACTGGCTTCATGGTCGTGCCACTGCCTTCGCGGGTGGTACCTGCCGGCTTCGCCGGTTCCCAGATCTTTAAGAAGACTTTTCACTAGACGCTCCCGTGCAGAGCATCCATATGTCCAATTGCCGACGCGATGCCATTGGAGGGTGTGGTGGTTGCGCCTTGGATGAGTGGGGCATCTGTTCACATGGTTGCTTGGGCAGTGTGCAATAAACTTCCCATCGCCTATATCCGTCCTGATCTGGCAGCGTGGTTTCGGGACTGCGCGCTTTCTAGCCTTATTTCTTGATTCTGGCAATGGATTAGGCAGCAGTGCTTAAGAAGCGCGCAGCCAGCGCCGCCGTTGATTGCTAGCGGCTCACATCCGTGCCAAAAAAATGACGTCGGTGGAATTGAAGTTTCCTGCCGTGCCGGCGGTGGCAAGGGCGTTGATTCGCACACAGCCATTCGGACATCAGCTTTCGTCTGTATTCGATTTTGTGATTGGCGCGCGGTTTGAAACTGTTTCTTTCGGATTGAGGCTGAAACTGCAAGATAGAACAACTCGCAAGACTTGAGATGGTCATGACTACTGCACAATGCAAGACCATAGGTTTCCATTGGTTGCTATTGGCGCTGACGCTGGGAGCACTGGGAGGATGCGGCAGCGACCGCGTCACGCTAGAGGAACTTCGGGAGGCGGCTGCGACGATCGAGCTGGCCCCTTCGGATATGGAGCCGTTGATCGCTGAGCTGGCTCGGGGCGGCGAGCGACCGACGCTGGAAAAAAGCACCGTGAAGCTGGGGTTCATCAAGCTTACCGACTGCGCGCCGCTGGTGATTGCTAAAGAAAAAGGATTCTTCGATGCGGAGGGGTTGAACGTCGAACTGGAAGCCCAATCGAACTGGAAGGTTTTGCTTGATCGCGTCATCGATGGGCAGCTCGACGGCGCGCATATGCTGGCACCCCAACCGATCGCCGCTACCATCGGCTACGGGACTCAGGCCGACATGATCACCGCTTTCAGTCTCGATTACAACGGCAACGCGATCACGGTGAGCAGAGCGATTTGGGCGGCGATGCAGGAGCAGGCCCCACGGTTGCAATCGGACCGTCCGCCACATCCGATTCGTGCTGATGCGTTGAGGCCCGTAGTCCGGAAGTATCGCCAGTCGGGACGCGATTTCAATATGGGGATCGTGTTTCCCGTCTCGACGCATAACTATGAGTTGCGCTATTGGTTGGCGGCCGCTGGCATTCATCCCGGATTCTACGATGCGCAGAATCTATCCGGCACGATCGATGCCGAAGTGGTCCTATCGGTCACTCCGCCGCCGCAGATGCCATCCACATTGGAAGCTGGGACGATTCTCGGCTATTGCGTCGGCGAGCCATGGAACCAAGTTGCTGTGGCGAAACAGATCGGTGTTCCCGTTGTTACCAACAGTGAGATTTGGAGGAACAATCCGGAAAAGGTCTTTGGTGTTACGGCGCAGTGGCACCAGCGGCATCCGCATACTCATTTGGCGATCATCAAAGCACTCATCCGCGCCGGAAAATGGCTGGACGAACAGGATGCGCAGGGGGAGTACGTCAACCGCCAGGAAGCGGTAAGGATTCTCAGTCGTCCTCAGTATGTAGGAGCGGACGAGGAAGTGATCGCGCGGAGTATGACCGGAACGTTTGTCTTCCAGGCCAGCGACGTGCAACCGGCCAAAGATTTCAATGTCTTCTTTCGTGACTTCGCCAGCTATCCCCATTACAGCGATTGCATTTGGTTCTTGACGCAAATGCGGCGTTGGGGGCAGATCGGCGAACCGAAACCGGCAAGCTGGTACGTAGAGACAGCCAAACGCGTCTACCGACCGGACATTTACCGCCAGGCGGCAGCCATGCTGATTGCCGAAGGGCATTTGTCTCCCAGTGAGCTGCCTCCTGAGGACTACGATGGCTTCCGGCCGCCGACCAGCGAGTTTATCGACGGCAAGACCTACGACGGACGCGATCCGATCGGCTACCTCAATAGTTTTGCCATCGGTGTCAAGGACCAGACGGAAGCAGGGATGTGATCGATGCCAATGCTTTGCAATCAGCGAGAATGCCAAATCGCAGGGACCGGCCCCGTAGGGCTCGAGCCAGCTTGCCACGTTGTGCGGCACCAGTTCGGATTCTCCAGCACAGTTTCACACTGACCGATTGAGTAAGTTGCTATGAGTGTGCGCAATAGTTTGTTACGGTTCTGCGAAATTGCGGGCCTGCCCATCCTCGAACCGTTGGTGCGATTGGCGTTTCGGGAAGACCCGCATGCCCAGTTGATCAAGCTCATGCAATACGTGGCCGTCCCGACTGTGGCCCTAGCGGTATTTCTGGCGCTATGGAGCTGGGCAGCACGGGTGGTCGTGACCGACAGCGTGCAATTGCCGGGACCAATTGCGACATGGCAAGCCGGGCGCGACCTGTTTGCCATGCATTTCCAGCAACGGCAAGCGGATCGAGATGCAGTTAAGCAACGGTTGCAAGAGGCTGTATCTCTCGTCGTCAAGGCGGGGGGGCTTCGGCAACTATGCGATCAGCAACCTGAGTTGATCGCATCGCCCGACTCGTGCCGAAAACTGGCCGACCAACTGGAGCAACGAGCATTGCAGATCGCCAATGCACCAATCGTGCGCGCTCCAACGTTCGTTGATCAGATTTTCGTAAGCCTGAAGACTGTATTCTTCGGTTTCCTATTGGCCACGGCCATCGCAGTGCCGCTGGGAATCCTTTGCGGAATGAACCCGTGGATCAGTGCAGCGCTGACTCCTTTCATTCAGTTGTTCAAGCCGGTCAGTCCTCTGGCCTGGCTCCCCCTGGCGGCAGTGGTCGTCATCTGGGCCTACGGCGACACGGCTGCTCATCAAGCCATGTTTCAGAAGTCCTTTTTGATTTCCGCCTCGACCGTGGCGCTGTGCAGTCTGTGGCCCACGCTGGTGAACACCACGCTGGGAGTGGCCAGCGTCCCCACTGATTTTCTCAACGTGGGGAGGGTGCTCAAGCTATCGCCGTGGCAGCGCCTGGTGAAGATCCTGCTTCCGGCCAGCCTGCCACTGATGTTTACCGGATTGCGGATCAGTCTGGGGGTCGGCTGGATGGTACTGATCGCCGCCGACATGCTGGCGCAGAATCCAGGGCTGGGGAAATTCGTGTGGGATGAGTTCCAGAACGGTAGCAGTTTGACGTATGCCCGGATCACGTTCAGTGTGCTGACGATTGGCGTCATCGGCCTGTTGCTCGATCGACTGATGGTCTGCCTGCAAAACCTAGCCGCCGGTCGTGCGCAACTGACCACCTGAAAACTTGTGACGGGAAGGCATCAACATTCCAAAATGCTTCCCCCTTCCCATTTTGCTCACCGATTTGCAAAGCAGTGCTTATGAGTGTCGCTACGGAAACATGTGCCTTGATGTCGGAGACTGTGGCGGAGTTGCCAGAGTCCCGAGCGGAAGTGATGCCTCCACCGGCATTGGAGTGCCAGCAGATAGCCAAACGATACCGGTCCACCAACCAGCACATCGAGGTGTTACGGGACATCAACCTGCGGATTGCTCCCGGCGAGATGGTGGCCGTCTTGGGCTATAGCGGCAGCGGCAAGACGACACTCGCCAAACTGCTGGCAGGATTGGAAAGCCCCACTGCTGGCAAGGTACTCATGGATGGGCAACCGGTGCGTGGTGCCGACTTGGCGCGAGGTTACATGTTTCAGAATTACTCGCTGTTGCCCTGGATGACGGTGCTGGACAACGTACAGCTTGCCGTCGATCAGGCATTCCCGCAGTGGCCCAAATCGCGGCGGCGCGAGCATGCGTTGCAATACATCGAGATGGTAGGGCTGGGACATGCCTATAAACGGTTTCCCAGCGAACTGTCGGGTGGAATGCGACAACGCACATCGTTGGCACGAACGCTATCGACCTTGCCTCGAGTCCTCATTCTCGACGAACCGCTGTCAGCGCTCGATGCACTGACGCGGGCTGTGCTACAGCAGGAGATTCTGCGCATTTGGTCGGAGTTTCGGCAAGCCTGTGTGCTGATTACCAATGACATCGATGAAGCCATTCTGATGGCCGATCGTATTGTTCCGTTGACGATGGGACCGGCTGCCACCTTAGGCCCACCTGTTCTCGTTGATATTCCACGGCCGCGCAATGCTCGGGAAATGAATCACGACTCTAGGTACAAAGACTTGCGACATCAAATTGTTTCCTACTTGATGCAGCAACGGCGGCAATCGCACCGATCGCAACCTACCGCCAAACGTCAACGTCCCGATTGCCGCCCGCAAAGTTTGCATCCGCCGAGCTACGCGATTTTCGGATCGCAGTGGCCTGGATCCCAGGGGAGTTGACTATGAACAAGCGATACGTCGAAGTGTTCAACCTGCGCAAGAGCTACGATACGCCGGACGGTCCGCTGACGATTGTCGAGGACATCAGCTTTTCCATGTCGGAAGGCGAGTTCGCTTGTTTGCTCGGTCATAGTGGCTGCGGGAAGAGCACGGTGTTATCGATTGTGGCCGGTCTCGTTGAGGGAGATACCGGGGGCGTGGCGGTGGACAATCGCGAGGTAGACGGCCCTGGGCCGGATCGCGCCATGGTCTTTCAATCCCCAAATTTGCTTCCTTGGTTGACCGCGTTGCAAAACGTCATGCTGGGCGTGAATCAAGTGTATCGGCATGTTTCCAAATCCGTTCGCACCGATCTGGCACTTTACTATCTCGATCTCGTCGGCTTGCTCGCCCATCGCCATGCGATGGCCAGTGAGTTGAGCCAAGGGATGCAACAGCGCGTCAGCATCGCCCGTGCGGTGGCTCTGCAACCAAAGCTGCTGTTGTTGGACGAGCCGTTCGGGATGCTCGATTCGCTAACGCGCATGGAATTGCAGGATGTGATGCTGGAGGTGCTGGCTCGGGAGAACATCGCTGCGTTGATGGTCACGCACGATGTGGACGAGGCGCTGTTGATGGCGGACCGCGTCCTGATGATGACCAATGGGCCACGAGCCAGGATTGGCGCAGATTATCACCTGCCGTTCCCCCGCCCGCGAGAACGCGCAGCAGTGTTGCAGCATCCGGACTATTACCCGATGCGGGAACAGTTGATGGAGTTTTTGGAAGCCCCCGATCGGATTGCGGCTCAAGCGGCTGCCCCATGTGCTTGAGGGACGGATCCAGCTAGGCGCTTGCCTCGCTTTGTTCCGTCGGAGTTTGGAGGAATCGTATTCGTGACCAACGCGCATCCAACAGAAACGCCCCTGAGTTCTCGCTCTGCCGCGTCGCCGGCAACGATGCGGAAACCGCTGCCGGTACTGGCAGAGGTCGGTGACTCGCGTGGGGCGGATCCAGAGGCCGA
>RFIQ01000394.1 GCA_003695565.1 Planctomycetota bacterium
CCGTCATGCTGGCCAACAATGAGATTGGAACGATTCAGCCGGTTGCTGCGATTGCCGAGTGGTGTCGACAACTGGACGTTTGCGTCCATACCGATGCGACGCAGGCCGTGGGGCGAATTCCCGTCGACGTAGATAGCCTGGACGTGGATCTGTTGAGTTTCTCCGCGCACAAGATGTACGGTCCCAAAGGAGTGGGCGGCTTGTTCGTACGCCGCCGGGAACGACGGATTCGCTTGCAGCCTCAGATCCTGGGAGGTGGCCATCAACACAACATGCGATCGGGGACTTTGAACGTGCCCGGTATCGTGGGGATGGCCACGGCATTGAAAGTATGCTTGGATCGCATGCCTGCCGAGACGGAGCGGTTGATGGGCCTGCGCAAATCGTTGTGGGAGCGGCTGTGCTCGCAAGCGCCTTTTGTAAGCCTGAATGGCCCCGCCCTGGACGAACATCCCAACGGCGCTTTGCACCGCCTGCCCAATAATCTGAATTGCAGTTTCTACCCCGTCGAAGGTCAGAGTCTGATGCTGGAGGTTCCTCAGATCGCGGTCAGCAGCGGCAGCGCATGCACCAGTGCGCATCCAGAGCCGAGTCACGTCCTGCGAGCGATTGGGCTTTCCCTGGATGAGGCCCGTAGCAGCCTGCGATTCGGATTGGGCCGGATCAATACTTCAGAGGAAGTTCTTGCCGCGGCGGACCTGATCGCTGAAGCCGCCGAGCGGTTGCGGAAGCTGGTGTAAGTCCGTGCCCGCCGCATTTTCTCCTTACGCCGCAAGTCGATCTCGTTCAGCGTTTGTCGCGATCCCATCGGCCAGCGATCTCAAGATCCCGTTTGCGAACGAAAGGTGCTTTCGAAGATCTTGTCGGCATTGCCGGATTCGAAGCCATCGCGCCGGTGCTGTCGGCCGATTGCATCGGGGGGCAGGTGGGCGAACTGAGGGAGGACGCGCCGCTCGGCGAATTCGACGTAGGATCCGGGAATGGGGTGTACCTCGACGGAGCCCTGGCCATCGTCGAATTCGGCATCGACCATCTCGGCGACAGTGGAGCTCTGGATCAGCAATCCGTCGGGGCTGACCTTGCACTTTCCGCCTGCCGTATTCAATCGGATGCCGATCGATTCCAACCACTGATTGAACGCCTCCACCGTGTTGTAGGGTGGCGGCAGATTGTGCACGCTGATGGTGAAGTGATTCAGGTAGTAGCGATTGTAAATAACCCATGCTGCATATTCGCTCTCATCTGCTAATCGCTGGTAATCCGGCCACGTCGGAGTGCGCCATAACGGTTGATGCAGGAATGTGTCGACGGCAGCGCCATCGTCCAGGTCGAGTGCATCCACCGGGTCGGAAGTCACCGCATCCGTGTAGGAATGGATGATGCGCTGAGCATCGGCGGACAATTCCGGAACGCGTAACTCGCTGATGAAAATTCGCGGAAATCGGTCTGCCGGTGGCGAGTACCAGAAAGCATTGAGTTTCTTGGTTTCGAACTGGTAAAAATCTCGTCGCTGGTACCCGTGGTGCAGAAAAATCTTCTCCAGCGATTGGATGCCCAGGTGGGGAACACCCATCGTGCGAAAAGCAATGTGATCATTCTCGATCTCCGATTCATCGTCGATGATGCCCTGATCGACCATCGCGCGCAGGATTCTCCCTACCGCCGGCACGCGCTGGCGGTAGCGCTGCATCAATCCGTCGAGAATTCTTTCGAGCGTTTCGAACTGGGACATATGCTCACCTGTATGCTAGCAATGGACAATGTCGGTTGCCGGAGAGAGTCCGTTTCGTTTATGATCCGACCGTCCGGCGCCGATAAAGACGAATAAGCGGTCGGCTGGCCAACGGCCGCTCCCACCTGAATCGATCCCACCTGATATTGTTGCCCTGCGCCCGTTGCGCAAGTTGCACTGCGACCTATGGCACGCAAACTTCCCACTCATTGTAGACCGTACCGCAATTCGGTGGATCGCCTCCGTTCGACTGCGGGCGTACAAGCCGAAAATCGTGCTGCGCGCCGAACCTGTCCAGTTAGTTGGAAGGCTCGGTGGCCTTGGCTGGTGGTCGTTTTGTTGGTCATCAGCGGGGGCGTTGGATGTGGGACGACCAAGACGTCGACGGCCACGGAGCAGCTGTTGATGAGCGACGCCGTTGATGCAACGGTGGCTCAAATCGACTTCTCACCATTGTCCGGTCACCGAGTTTTCCTGGATACCAACTATCTCAAATCGATCAAGAGCCCACTACTCATCGATTCGGCTTACGTTATCAGCTCCTTGCGACAACAGATGGTTGCGTCGGGCGTGTTGTTGGTCGACAGCGAGTCGGAGGCCGACATCATTGCGGAGGCGCGGTTGGGAGCGCTGGGGTTCGATGGCCATAATGTGACCTATGGTATTCCTCAAACCAATGCGCTCTCCAATGCATCCAAAGTGTTGAGTGGTCAACCGATTCTGCCCACTCTCCCGGAGGTTGCTCTGGCGAAGAAGGAAGCCAAAGTGGGAGCAGCCAAGGTCTCCGTGTTCGCCTACCGACGAGACGATCGAGCGCCCGTTTGGCAGTCCGGAATCGCCAGATCCTCGAGCGAGGCCCAGGATATCTGGATTCTCGGTATGGGCCCATTGCAAAAGGGAACGGTCTACGATCAAACCCGTCTGGCCGGTTCGGCACTGGTCACCACCGACTTGCTTCCCGGTGACAATGAGGCGAGCCAGGATATCCGAGAGAGTGAAGCGTTTGCTGCCTATGTCAACAGCCGTATCTTTCCACAGCCAGAACCGGAAGACGCAGCGGAGCAGTCGGAAGTGGTAACCGCCTCGGCCGACAAGAGTGCCTCCGAGAAGTCTGCTAAGCGTTAGCTAGTGTTGACGGCAGCTAGCATTGATGACTGGTCCCGCATTCTTGATTCGTGCGCGATTGGGGGATCCATGTTGCCGTTCCAATTCTGATGGTGGAGCCGGTCCTTCATAACCGCCGATATTCTCTTACAGCGCGCACGATGGGTTCTTTGGGGATTTGTGGCCATGGCAACGGTAGCGATGCAACGCCCTCAGCGATGGGACCACCCATTGGATCCCAACATGCAATCGGCAGATGTCGAGCGGTTGCTCGCACTTGCACCGTTTTGCCATATGGATGCCGATCGGTTTGCTGCCCAAGCATCGCTGGCCGACATTCTCCGCAACGACACCCGATTGTTGCGTTTGAAGCGGGGGGATGTCTTGTTTCGCGAGGGGCAGTACGGCGGTTCGGCATACCTGGTACTGCATGGTACGATCGGCGCGGTGGTGCTGCGCCCGCCTTCGTCGAGCGAGCAGGATGGGGGACGCGTGCGTCGTTGGTGGCGACGTGCAACGCGGCGTTGGCGGAAACGGCAAGGCCAGCAGCGCGATCGCCGTTCCCGGCCGCGTCAGCCCAGTGCTGCACAGGAACAGCCAGGGGATAGATCGGTCCTGGCGACCCGATCCATAAAATGGCTGGCCGACCGGCGCTCGGGATTGCAGTTTGGCACGCGGACGGATGCCCAGAACACCCAACTTTTCCTGCAGGACATCCCCGGTGTGTTGGACCGCTTTGGTGCATCGCGAATCGGCGCGGGGGAGCTATTCGGTGAATTGGCTGCAGTCACCCGCTGTCCTCGCGATTTCACTGCGTTTGCGATCGAAGACAGTGTCGTGTTGGAGATTCGGTGGCAGGGATTGAAACTGCTGCAGCAGGATCCCGCTTTCCGACAGACATTGAACGAGCGGTATCGCCAGCATTCCCTGGCCACGCATCTGCGCGAAACGGATGTGTTTCGTTATGTTCCGGACGAGCACTTGGCCCGGGTGGTCGAGCAAGCTCGGCTGGAGACGTTCGGCAATCTCGAGTGGTATGCCCAGTACCGTCGCGAAGCGAGCAAGTCTCCCAATGAACGGATTGTGGCCGAACCGTTGGTCGCCAGCGAAGGGGACTATGCAGCGGGCCTGTGGGTAGTCCGCAGCGGTTTCGCTCGTTTGAGCTGGCGACAAGGGAAAGGGCATCGCACGTTGGCGTACTTGGGCAAGGGGAGTGTTTTTGGCCTGCGTGAAGTGGTCCATAACTGTGTGCATCATCCCGAGATGCCCCCCCTGCCCTTGCAGACCTCATTGCGTGCGATTGGGTACGTGGATATCGTTTGCATTCCCAAGCGGGTCGTGGTCGAACACGTGCTGCCGTTCGTCCGCCGCAGCCACTTGCCTCCCCCCTACACGACACCGCGTTACCAATTTGGGCAACCGATCACCGATGCTCCCTTGCCCGAAGATCGCAACCAGGTGGACAGCGACCTGCTCGAATTTCTGGTGGACAATCGACTGAATAACGGTCAACGCACGATGGTCGTGGACCTGGCACGCTGCACCCGATGCGACGACTGCGTACGGGCTTGTGCCGCCACCCACGGAGGCGATCCGGTGTTTGAGCGGACCGGTCCCATCTTTCAACAATGGATGTTCGCGCATGCCTGCATGCACTGCGAAGATCCAGTGTGCATGATTGGTTGTCCTACTGGAGCGATCCATCGCGACATCGAATCGGGTCTGGTCGCGATCAATCCGGATACCTGCATCGGTTGCAAGACCTGCGCGGAAAGCTGCCCGTACGATAACATTCGGATGGTGCCAGCCAAGGATGCCAAGGGACGCACCAAGATGGATATCGAAAGTGGACTCCCGTTGCTACAGGCATCCAAGTGCGATATGTGCATTGATCGCGGCCAGCGGCCAGCGTGCTACGATGCCTGCCCCCACGATGCGCTGGTGCGGATCGATACCAGCGATATCGATTCTTTGGAGAAATGGTGGCGGAGGCGAGTCGCATGATCAGACGTTCTCTACCGTACATGATTGTTGTTCTGGTCATCCTGGCGCTGTGGATGGGGTTGTGGTGGCACCAGCAGAGGCTGGGAGATCGGGCTGTGGCCAGCGGCTGGATTCTGCTGGGGCTGTCGGCCAGCCTGTTGTTGCTGTCGATCCGCAAACGCATTTACCGAGTGGGGTGGGGGCGTGTCGCCTGGTGGGTTCGATGGCACAAGTATGCCGGGATCCTTGCCGCTGCGGTTTTCCTGATGCATATCGGATGGCCCATCCGAGGTTGGTTCGAGTCCCTGTTGGCGGTCGTGTTCGTGTTGGTCACTGTGACAGGGATTGCGTTGGGGGTGCTCAGTCGGACCAGCCCTCAACGCTTGCTGGCTTTGTCCGAGGACTATCGCCTGGAATGCATCCCGGGATTGCAACGGGCGGTCGCCGACGCGGCGCATGCAGCAGC
>RFIQ01000395.1 GCA_003695565.1 Planctomycetota bacterium
ATCATCGGTCCTTCGAGAGGATTGGGACGGAGCGATCCAGGCGGCCAAGGAGGCGCTGCAGCGATGGCCGAATGACCAACTCGTTCGAAGGGCCATGTCGGAAACGCTGCGGCTGAAATACCGTGCCACATCCGACTGGCAATCGGGGGAAATCGCCATTGGCTTGTTGAATACGGCATTGGAAATCGACCCTACCAATCCCAAAGTGTCCGAGGAAATCGCGAGGTTGATTGGCCGCACGGCCGAATTGCCGGAAGCGATGAAGAGCCACTTGCAACAGCAGTTGGCCGACGGCAGCGCTACCGCGGTAACCCACCTGATACTGGCGAACGGACTATTGCAGGAGGGGGAATTTGACAAAGCGATTCCCCACCTGGAGATCGCTTTGCGGTCGGCCCCCAATTCACCCGTCGTGATGAACAACCTTGGGATAGCCTTGTGTCGTCGACCAGACCGACATCCCGAAGACTTGATCCGGGCAGCCGAATTAGTCGAACAGGCCCTGGCGGTGGCTGGCCCGATGGCGGAGATCTACGACACGCTCGGAGAGATTCGGATGGCAGAAGGAAGGCCGTATGACGCTATCGACGCCTTTGAATCCGCATTGAGCGCCGACGCTTCTCGCATCATTACCCGCCGTAAACTGGCCGCCGCCTATCGCGCGATCGGCCTGGAAGACATGGCACGGCTGCATGAGAAACTGAGCGGAGAGGAGCACTCACCCTGATAGGACGGGCTTGAGGACTGAACGCAGTCCGACCCTCCACGGAGTGCGTCATCAGGCAGGCGGCACAGGGTATGCCGCTCTGAGCTCGGCTCGGTATGCCGCCAGGCCCCAACGTCCGATCGAGCGTTGATGGAACGACATAGCGAAGCGAACAATGCGGCAAAGCGAATTGGGGATTCTTGGGATTCCCAAAGCTGGATGCGGTTGCTAGAACTGGAGCATCTCCGAGTTTGGAATGGAAGTCCAGGAATTCTGCCGAAGAGACTGCAAACGCATGCCGCTGCTGAAACGTGAGCCGGATCTGTTTCCGGAGGATCTGCTGGATAACCCGGCCAGCGAAGAGAAACCATGGTGGGCGCTCTACACCCTGTCACGCCAGGAGAAGAAACTGGCCCGTTTGCTGTACGAGCAGCAGATTCCCTTCTACGCTCCGGTCATCGAACGCCGGTATCGGTCTCGGGGGGGCCGGTTGCGGACCAGCTACGAACCGCTGTTTCCCAATTACGTGTTCGTGTGCGGAGACAATGAAGTCCGCTACAACGCCGTCTGTACGGGTTGTGTCAGCCGGCATGTTCCGATTCTCCAGACCCAGGAATTGGTGCAGGATCTGCGCCAAATACGCGACTTGATCGCCATGGACGCGCCGCTCAGCCCCGAACGGCGGCTGGAGCCGGGTCAACGCGTACGCATTCGCACCGGAGCGTTCGCCGGGTATGAAGGAATCATCGTTCGACGAGAGAAAGAGATCCGTTTGCTAGTATACGTTCGTTTCATGGAGCAGGGCGTGTCGGTCGCCATCGACGATTGCCAGGCAGACGCCATCTAGCCGAATCGGGTAAAATAGGAAGGATTTTCCGCCTGCCCTTGTTGCGATCCCCGCCCGTTCGGTAGGATTCAGCCGTGCTGGAAATCTGAACGCGGAAGTCCTTCACTCGTGGAGCGTCATTCTTGTATCAATCGATTTTCGTTGCCGGCCATCGAGGCATGGTGGGATCAGCGGTGTGCCGTCGTCTGTCCCAGATTCCAGGTGTGCGTTTGATAACCCGGACGCGCGACGAGGTCGATCTGGAGGACGAATCGGCCGTCCGAGAACTGTTTCGCGTGGAGAAACCTGACGCTGTGATCTTCGCCGCTGCTCGCGTGGGGGGCATCGAAGCCAACCGGCGGTATCCTGTCGAATTCATGACGGAAAACCTGCGTGCCCAGTTGGCGACCATCCAAGCAGCTTATGAGTCGGGCGTCGGCCGGTTCCTGTTTTTGGGCAGCACCTGTATTTATCCGCGCATGGCTCCCCAACCGATTCGCGAGGAGGCCCTGTTGAGCGGTCCCTTGGAACCGACCAACGAAGCGTACGCGTTGGCCAAGATCTGCGGCCTGAAACTGTGCCAGTACTACCGTCAGCAATACGGCGTGGTGTTCCACTCTGCCATGCCCACCAACCTGTACGGACCAGGCGACAATTACCATCCCGAGCACAGCCATGTCTTGCCCGGATTGCTGCGAAGAATCCACGAGGCCAAGGAATCGGGGGCAGACCATGTCACCATTTGGGGTTCGGGGACGCCGCGCCGTGAGTTCCTGTATGTGGACGACCTGGCCGATGCCTTGGTCCACCTACTGGAACTGGACGATCCTCCGGATTGGGTCAACGTCGGATCTGGGGTAGACCTGAGCATTCTCGAATTGGCAGAATTGATTGCGGAAATTGTAGGTTACCGGGGTGCGATCCGTACCGACCCGAGTCGCCCAGATGGCATGCCGCGAAAGTTGACCGATATATCGCTGCTGCGGTCCTTGGGATGGCAACCCCGCATCGAATTGGAGGAAGGGATTCGCCGTACGTACGCGGACTTTCAACGTTCCCTGCAAGCCGGTTTGCTACGTTCGGCTTAGCGCAACAATCAATCAACACTTCATTTGGAAACGTGAACAAAACGTATTCAGCATACCAACACGACGCCCCGCGGCGGTGACGAACGCTGGCCATGCGGAGACCGCCCTGCGGTTTCGCCCAAGCGGCTTCCAATCAGCGCAGCGCCGTCAACCATTTGCTTACAACGTAAAACCGGTGAGTCTCTCGCCCTATCACAGAACGGCCGTTGTCCCCGAAAATGTAAGTCGATGATTCTTCCATTCGCATAACTGAATTGGAGCCCCGGTTTGATCGGCCGCCCTGATCCGACTCAGCCATCGGCAAGGGATTGCATGTGTCAGATCATGGAAGCCGGAGCACCACCGAATTGGCCCCTCGTTACCAAGAAGGACTGCACATGACTCGCTCTGCACTGATCACTGGCATCACTGGCCAGGACGGATCTTATCTGGCTGAATTGCTGCTGGAAAAGGGATACAAAGTCCACGGACTGGTGCGCCGCAGCAGCAGCTTTTCAACCGGTCGCATCGACCATCTGTACAAGGACATTCATGAAGATCCGCAGTTGATGCTGCACTACGGCGACCTGACCGATGGCCAGGCCCTCACCAACCTGGTGCAGGAGCTGGAACCCGACGAAATCTACAATCTCGGTGCGCAAAGCCACGTGCGAGTGTCGTTCGACCAGCCGGTTTATACGCTGATGAGCGATGGAGTGGGCGCGTTGAACGTGCTGGAAGCCGCCCGCTTACTGAACAAGCGCAAACCGGTGCGGGTCTACCAGGCATCGAGTTCCGAAATGTACGGCAAAGTGCTAGAGACGCCGCAAACCGAGAAAACGCCCTTCAACCCTCAATCCCCATACGCATGTGCCAAGGTCTACGCGTTCTTTCAAACGGTGAATTATCGCCGCAGCTATGACTTGTACGCATGCAACGGCATCCTGTTCAACCATGAATCGCCGCGCCGCGGCGAGACTTTCGTGACGCGCAAGATCACGCGAGCGGCAACGCGAATCAAGGTGGGGCTGCAAAAGAAACTCTACCTGGGCAACCTGGATGCCAAACGCGACTGGGGTTACGCCAAGGACTACGTGGAAGCCATGTGGTTGATGTTGCAAAAAGACGAGCCCGACGATTACGTGATCGCCACTGGGGAAACGCATTCGATCCGCGAGTTCCTGGATCTCGTCTTCGGGCAGCTCGATCTGGATTGGCACGATTACGTGGAAATCGATCCGCGATACTTCCGCCCTGCCGAAGTCGATCTGCTGCTGGGCGACGCGACGAAGGCCAAAGAAAAACTGGGCTGGCAACCGAAGACGGACGTGCGAGAGCTGGCGCGGATCATGGTCGACCATGACCTCGACTTAGCGCAACGAGAACTGCACAGCACGACGTACGCGCCGGCGTAACGGACGTCGACGCAGGGACCTATTCTGGTCCAGCGGTCGTTAACCAGCTCGTGCGCAAGGCCGGTTGTGCCGGTTGCGCCGAATGCACCTGCGGGGCTGGGGCTAGTGCGCGGAACGGCTCGCCCCGCCTCTCCTCCGGCGGGGCACTGCAGTTACACTGGTGGCATCTTCTTCTTATTTTTCTTGCATCGGCGAACCCATTTCTCTGCATTTCAATACGAATTCACCATGAAGATTTGCTGCATCGGGGCGGGGTACGTAGGTGGGCCGACGATGGCGATGATCGCCAAGCAGTGCCCGGACATCGACGTGCATGTCGTAGACATCAATCCGGCCCGCATCCAAGCATGGAATTCGGACGAACTGCCGGTGTACGAACCTGGCCTGGACGATGTAGTGCGCCAAGCCCGCGGTAGGAACTTGACGTTCTCCACCCAGGTGGAGGAGGCCATTGCTGCCGCAGACATGATCTTCATTTCGGTCAATACTCCGACAAAGACCTTTGGCATGGGCGCCGGACGGGCGGCCAATCTGGAGTTCGTGGAGAAATGCGCTCGGCAAATCGCCAAGGTCTCTCGCGGGCATAAGATTGTGGTGGAGAAATCGACCCTGCCAGTCCGCACGGCCGAAGCCATCAAACGGATTCTGTCCAGCAACGATCATTCAGCCTCCTTCGACGTGCTCAGCAATCCCGAATTCCTGGCCGAGGGGACGGCCATCCGCGACTTGTTGAATCCCGATCGCGTATTGATCGGGGGAGAATCCGCGACCGCCGTGCAGGCCCTAGTTGATGTGTATGCGCGCTGGGTGCCGCGGGAGAAAATCCTGACCACGAATCTGTGGAGCAGCGAATTGTCGAAACTGACGGCCAATGCGTTTTTGGCTCAGCGCGTATCCTCGATCAACTCGATCTCCGCATTGTGCGAAGCGACTGGCGCCGATGTTGACGAAGTAGCGCGGGCGATTGGAACGGACTCGCGAATCGGCCCGAAGTTCTTGAAAGCGTCGGTGGGTTTTGGCGGCAGTTGCTTTCAAAAAGACATTCTGAACCTGGTCTATTTGTGCGAGTACTTCGGATTGCACGAGGTCGCCGAGTACTGGGAGCAGGTGGTGCGGATGAACGATTATCAAAAACATCGCTTCGCCCGCAAAATCGTCACCACGCTGTTCAATACCGTCTCGGACAAGAAGATTGCTATGTGGGGATGGGCATTCAAGAAGGACACCAACGACACGCGCGAATCGGCTGCCATTTACGTCTGTCGCGATTTGCTCGAGGAACATGCACGCGTCCACATCCACGACCCGCGGGTCAAACGCGAGCAGATCATCCGGGACCTGGAATACGTCATGCAAGACGCCAATGGTGAGATTCCAGCAGCCCGCCGGCGGTTGATCGAAGAAAACGTGGTCGTGCATCCGGATTGCTACGCCGCTACCGAGGACGCCCACGCCATCGCAGTGATGACGGAATGGGATAGTTTCCGGGAATTGGACTTCCAGCGCATCTACAAGCAAATGCAACGTCCGGCCTTCGTGTTCGACGGCCGCAACCTGCTCGACCATCAGGCGCTGCGTCAAATCGGTTTTGAAGTCTACGGCATCGGCAAGGGTAACCTGGCTTCGTGACGAATCGGCGTTGCGCAGTGTACTTTGCGGAACGTCGCCGAGCGAGCGTCTCGTTCGGCAACTGGCACACGGGGCATAGGCCCACATTCCCCGAGTTTTGCCGCCTGGGCAGGCAGATCAACTCCTTCGGGCTGGCCAAGAGCTGAGCGATATCCCAGTCGATGAACTGACGGGAGCGCAACGGGACATCGCCGTTACAGCCCACTCGTCGATGCGGTTGCGGCGGGAAGCCACGCGCCACGAGGGCCAGGCACCTCAAACCAGCGACTTCAATCGCTCCAACCATCTCGGAATGGCGATTCGCGGCTCCTCGGCCGCTTCGTATTCCAGAGCCACCCAGCCGCTGTATCCCGCCTCGCGCAAGATATCCAATACGCGTTCCAGGTCGGTTTCCTCAGTCTTGCCATGTCGATGGATTTCGACTTTGATCTGCGCGTTGATGGCGTAGGGTGCGATGCGAGCCAGTTCGGCGTAGGGATCGTCGGTTGCACGAAAATTCCCCGAATCGAAATTGACGCCGAAGGCAGGCGAATCGACCTGGTGGACAATCCCTAACAAACCATCAGCGGTGGCGGTGACGCCGCCATGATTTTCCAGGGCCAACATCATTCCCTGCCGCGCCGCGTCGCGACAGGCTCGCATGCAATTCTTTGCACAGCGTGCCAGGGTCACGTCGAGTTCTTCTCCGGGTACTTCTTTGCCGGCAAAGATGCGGATCACGGGGGCACCCAACATGGCGTAGTGCCGTACCCAGGTCCGCGTATGCTGCAAGTCCTGTTCTACCTTCTCGCGATCCGCAGCGCAAAAGTCATTCCGAATGGCCCCGCCGGAAACAGTAATCCCGCGAAGATGGCAATGGCGTTTCAGCCGAAACAGATACTCTGGTGTAACCTGGTCGGGAAAGTAGTAGCTCGTCAATTCGGCGCCCGTCAGCCCATGATCGGCGCAGAAGTCCACGAAATCGAACAGATCCATTTCGGGTGGCTGGCCGTTCTGCGGCGTCAAGTATTTTCGCATGGAGTAGGCAGCCAGGCTCAGCTTGAGCCGTCCCGGTTTGGGCCGATCAAAGGGGTCGATGGCGCGGGCCCAAGGCCCGATTCCAGCCAGGGACAATCCTGCACCCGAAGCCGCCAAGGTGCCCAACACCGCGCGTCGCGTCACCATGCAAAAACTCCTTCACTGTCATGTGTTCCGGGGAGATCCCCATTCGGATCTGTTGGATCGATCGATTATAGCTGCCGTCTGGTCCGATGGGTGCCCCCTGGCGCTTTGCAGGGCTCGGTGTCAGCACAGGGTCGATGCATCCGTGCAGCACAGCCTGTGAAAGAGTGCGACGGGAACCGATGCAATCGGGGGAACACTTGCTTCCCACTCATCGTTTCCTGGATAGAGATCTAATTGCCGTTTCCTAGGCTCTGCTGAGAGAAATACCGGTGAAGCGGTCCGGCGAAGTGCTCGGGGGGCCTGCCGAAACTGGCGATAAAATCGTCCCGCCGCTGTGCGGCAGAGACATCTCCGAACTTACGTTCTGCCAGGCGGCGAACGTACCGTGCTGTGGCCGCCGCGTGCCGCTGGGTCAGGTAGAACGTGAGCGCCCACGAGAGACCGTACGCCTGCTCGGTCTCAACGGAAAACATCGCGTCCGACTCCACCAGGCGGCGCAATCGCCCGGCCAATTCGCTGGTGCTCCCACCGCCGCGTTGAAACACGCGCAAGTAGTACCCATGCAACTGATCGGCCTGCCCGCGTTTGCCGGCGCGCAGATCATAGACCGCAGGGATTTCGAACATGGTGGCCAGGCCTTCGACGAACCACAACGGATTGGTCGCCGTGCGACTGTGCACCCCGGTGTTGAACGCGAGCTGGTGAACCGCCTCGTGCACCACGGTGGCTTCCGTTTCCGCAGTCCCTCCTGCATCGCGTGAAAGCGTGTAAAGGACGCAGCGATTGGACGCGGGCAAATAACACCCGACCGCCGTGGGGGGCAGAGACACACCCTCCTGGGCCGCTGCCTGCCGAAAGTCGCTCTCCGAGGGAAACTCGACGACCACCAGAGGAAAATCGGGACGGCGCAACGACCAACCTCGTTGGGCCCCCCAACGCAGGAAGCCACCGTACAGAGCCACGAATCTCTCCCGCCAGCGACTGGTGGACTGGATGGGCGTAGCGAGAACGTAGGGACCCACGATTTCGATGCGGAATCCACGGCCAAGCTCCCGTTGGACGCGCGCCCGGGCAGCAGCCGGGCTTTCCGGGCGGAACGGCGTGTCGCGGAGATGAAACTCCGCTACGTTCTCCAGTTTCCAGTTGTGCAATCGACCGGTGGCATCCAACAACAGCGCCTGGTTGGCCCCCCAGTGAATGGGTAACCCGATGAAGGTTTGGCCGTCGGCTCGCACCATCAGTTCTTGTGGTTCTTCCGCGAGGGCCGACGAATTGATCCACAGGATCATTGCAACCGCACAAGGGCGCATCGCCGATGGTAGCCTGGTGCTTCGCATAGGGAGACCGTGGGTTCGATTCAAATGAAGCGGATGCCGCACTCTTTCCGGCAAGTCCATTTAAGCCGGCACTGCCATTCGGGAGCGATCCAGCACTGCATGATGGGCGCTGGAGGGAAGCGGCGGTGGGCCCACCCAAACCTACTTTGCCCAGCAGAGGCGGCCGAATTCTGGTACGATGAAGTGCCGAGGTAACGGCCGTTTACCTGGCGAGTCGTAGTGCGTCGAGCGAATGTGCCGGATGCGCCGCCAGATCGGTTCGTACCCAAGAATCTGCCTCTCGGCACAGCGGCCCCTTTTTTCCAAAACCGCCTTCAACCTGAATTCCGCTTCCGACCTGAATATGGTGAATTCAAACACTCGATCGCTCGTCTCCTGCTGCCATTCCTGGTACGCCTCCAGTTCGAGGGAACCTGCCGTATGCTTGCTCCAGCCGGTACCGGATGCGCGGTGTCGACTCGCTGTGGGGTCCATGTGGAGGCTCGCCGGGATAGTTCTATTTTCGCTCTGGTGGGGCGTCGGCACCGCGTCGCTATCAGGCACGGCGCAGGAAGCGGACGACGCGGGTG
>RFIQ01000396.1 GCA_003695565.1 Planctomycetota bacterium
CAGCAACTGCACGACCTGGGCGACCGCATCGGCTTCAGGTTGCGACGCTTCTTCCGGCGGCATTTCGCCCGCCTCAAGCACCGTCGCAATTGTCTCCAGCAATTCGTGATCGGCCCGCAGCTCGCTCACCGGCCTGTCCAGCCGCACCATGCCGTTCTGTTCTTCAGGCCCGTGGCATTTGATGCAGTTCTGCGCGAAGAATTGTTTCAGCCCGGATTCCGCGCGAAGAGTCCCCGGCAAGAGCAATGCCACCAGCAGCGATAGCCAGAATAGTTTCGTAGCCTGACTATCCGAGTCGGGCCGAATCACACTCGAGTCAGAGAGTCGAGCTACGTCGGGCATTGCCGCGTGCCCGACTCGGAGGGTCAGGCTACGTGGGCGGCTTCGCGTTAGCCGTATCATGACAACACCTCGAAGGCTCCGGTGCTTTCGCCGAACCGGTCGTGTTCGGCCCCGAACAGTTGGAGCAGCCCAAGGTACAGGTTGCTCATCGGTACGTCCTGCTTTCGCCAATGGCCGGCGGTCTTCATACGGCCGTCGATCACCAGCGCCGGGAGGTCGTCGAAGTTGTGAGAGTTCGCGCTGCCCATCGAGGCGGTGATGAGCGTTGTCGTCTGATCGAATAGCGAGCTGTTTCCTGCCGTGCGTTGCTTCATGGTAGTGAGTGCAGTGCTTATCCGCCTCAGGATCGCATGCTCCAGCATGAGCAATTTCTCGATTTTCTCCGGCTTTTGGCCGTGGTGTGAAAGGTCGTGGTAGTTCCCGCTGAGGTGCGGCTCTTTAAAACCTTCCCAGAATGGAATCTGTACGGTGAGCGCACGCGTCGAGTCGGTGTCCAGGGCGAGGACTGCAAGGTCGAGTAACGTACCGACGTAGTCGTCTACCGACTGACGGTCGAAGTCGTCGAGTTCGTAATTCACTTGTGGTTTGGAGCGGTCGGCCCAATAGGCGCGGCGCTTCACGGTCTTCTCCACTTCGCGGACGGAGGTGAGGTACTCGTCCATCTTCGCTCGGTCGGCGACGTTGAGACGCGTCTCCATGGACCTGGCCTGTGCGAGAACGGCGTCGAGAATGCTGCGGTCCTCAGCCAGTATTTCCTGTTGCGTCTTGTCGCTCTCGTCGACCTGGAAGAGCAGGTTGAAAATCCTGCGGGGGGAATCGATTTGCTTCACCGGCAATCCGTGCTTGTCCCAAGAGATCTGGGAGAAGTTCAGATTCTCCCCGGCCTGAAACACCAGCGACTTGAAACGCGTCTCGTCGCCAATCAGATCGGCGACCGCCTGATCAATGGATATCCGGTTCCGACGGTGCAGTTTGTTGAAGTATCCGGAGAGAATCCCGACGCAGGGTGTATGCCCGAAACCGTTCTGCACAGCAGGGTTGTCCATCCCGCTGAAGACTTTCAGATGCTCAAAGTGATCAGACAATTCACCCAGCAGGGGTGGCGCGTTCTCGAATACGCCGTCCGCCTGCGGAATCAACTCGGGCTGATAGAAGCTGAGGTGGTTCACGATCGTAAGCAGCCGCCGCGGCGCATCCGCCTCGCTAACCTGTCCGAGGCTCTCCATGCGTGGTAGCAGCAAGGCAACCCCGGCTCCCGTAAGAAAGGTGCGTCTCTTCATGATTGGGCCCGTTGACATGGTTGTTCGTTCGCTCCCCGTAGCCTGACTCTTCGAGCTTGTCCTTGTCCGTCTTCGTCAGGCCGCGCTGCAGGCGTCTTGCATCGGTGAAGACGGCATCCAGGACGCTGCATTTCTCGGCAATGGAAGCCAATCGATTCCAGCGTGGGCAGCGTGATTAGTGCGACCGTTGCGCGAGGAAGATGGCGGCGTTTGAGTTGTGATTTCGTTCGAGCATTTCCGAGAGTTCGTCTATATCTTACTCGATCCAGATTGCCTGATTCGCCGGGTCGGGTGCAAAAACGGACTGATTCTCCGCGTCGAGCAAGAAAGGTCCGACTCGGAAAGTCAGGCTACGGCCCATTCGGCTGTGTTCGAGCTTGCGTCTTCTGCGATCGAGAACTGAATCCAGCCGCGGGCGTTCCGTGCGTCAGCCGCCGGCGCTAGCCGCGGGCCCCATAATTGTTCGCGCTAGCCGGCGGCACGGGGAACACCCGTGCGGGCGCAGCAACAAACAGTGCAGCACCAACCACAACCAACATCACGATAATGAACCCCACAGCACGGTCCACAATTCCCATTATAGCGCTGACGCTGGCAACGTCGCAGCAGAACTGCGACAACAGAGCTACCCAGAGAAAAAGAACCGAGTCAGGTGGTAGAACACGGGGGCGGCGAAACACAGCGTGTCGATGCGATCGAGCACACCGGCATGCCCGATGACTAACGTCCCATAGTCATTGACCCCGCGATCCCGTTTAATGGCACTCATCGTCATTCCGCCGAACATCCCCATCACGGCGATGACCATGGACATGCAGGCAGCCTCCCAAAAAGCGAACGGCGTCACCCAAAACAGGGCTGCACCGATCACTCCCGTGCTAAAAGTCCCTCCTGCGAACCCTTCCCATGATCGGCTGGCGCTAATCTCCGGAGCAATAATATGCTTGCCAACCAGATGCCCCCAGATCCACTGCAAGATATCGGAGAGTTGGGCCATCAAGATCAAGAAGAAAAGCAAGCCGGCGGGGCTGCCGCGCCAGGGATGCCCCGAACTGGTGACGAGTTCTAAGTTGATCAATGCGGGCGCATAGGAGAGGGCATAGACGCAGATCAACATTCCCACCGTAATCTGGGCGGACCGCTCCAGAAACCGTTTGTGATCACCCGACAGGGCGATCCGGGCGGGTACGAACAGCGATGCATAGACAGGAATCATGATGCTGTACAGACCGTAGAAATCGACATCCCGGCCGTTGCGCCATTGCAATCCGCTGCGTTCCAACCCAATCAACACATACTGCAACGGCGTGAAAATCACCAGGGCCCAAAACAAGGCACGATGATCCCCGCGGCGGGTAGGAGCCATAGTGATGAATTCGCGCAGCGCCCAGAACGAAATCAGTCCGAACAGAATGACCGTGCCGATGGGCTGCAACAGCATCCCGAAAACCAGGATGGCGCACATCAACCACCAGGCATTCACGCGTTGGCGAAACCTCCGTACCAGGGCTGGGTTGACCGACTCGCTCGGTTGACGGCTGAGATAGCGTCCGACCAGCGAGGCGATGGCCAATGTGACCAGCACCACTCCGAACAGGATGTTCGTTCGCAGGTCGTTCAACCACACTGCCTGCGCCTGACCTGCCCCAGCATTGTCCGATGGCATCGCCGGCGCACGTTCGGGGCCGGGCTGTGACGCAACGCTGCTTTCGGCCTCTGGTTGCACCGTCTCAGCATCCCCCTCGGCTGTCCCCGTTGGCGGCG
This sequence comes from Planctomycetota bacterium, assembly GCA_003695565.1. GTDB lineage: Bacteria > Planctomycetota > Planctomycetia > Pirellulales > Pirellulaceae > Aureliella. The sequence goes on from RFIQ01000396.1 coordinate 3,387, forward strand.
TCCCCGTCGGAGACTCGGCCGGGGCCGCCTGCGAGGCCGACGGATCCTCTTCGGCCATTTGGTCGCGACTGGGTTGGGAACGTTCACGACGTTTGGCATCGTTATAACCGCTTGCCGGCACATCGGCTGCCGCCGCCGATTCGCTGGTCGAAGGACCTGGTCCGTGTGGGCCTAGCTCCCCCTGTGCGGCCGGCGCATGCTGGGGAACGGCATCCTCCTCTGGCTCTCCGCTGACCTGTGGCAGTCCTCCTGCGATCGGAGCCGCACTGGACATCGCGGGCAGGGCTCGCAGGCCGGACGCTGCGCTGCTCTCGCTGGTACCGGTCAACCCGGCAGCGACGAGGGTGCCCCCCAGAAGGATCGGTCGACTTGACCGGGATAGAATTGCAATAAAGCTTGTCATTCGGCAGGCTTTGTCTTTGGACTCACTTTCACCTCATCTTCTTCAACTTCGGTAACATAGAAGATGCGTACATACTAATCTATGGAGCGACGCCGTCATGCCCAGACGCCCGCTCAGGCATGTTTTTCGAAGAGCGAATCACACCGAGAATGGAAGGCGACCAATGATCAGTTCGACAACGCGTGCTCGCGCCTCGCGACGAGGGAAGGAGAACGCTAACTGGCTGTTCCGGCTCGGAATGGCCCTGACGATATGGGGGACGGTTGGTCTGGTTCCGCTTTGCGCGGAAGCTCAGGAATCGCCCGCCCACAGCACGCCGGTGAACTGGTTGGCCGATTGGGACCGCCTCGATTTCTGGCGCACGGTCGATGGCTCTGCTGTCGAGGACTCGTGGGCCATCGATGACGGCGCGTTGACGCTCACGCAGCCGCGTGGCGGGCGCGGCAGTCTGCTAAGTCCCCCCATGCCGGCCCATTTCGTGCTGACGTTTGAGTGGCGCATACCGGGCAAAGCGAATTCGGGCGTCAAGTATCGGGTCCGGCAGTGGGGCCAGAGCTGGTTGGGTGTCGAGTACCAAATCATCGACGAAGCGATTCCCTTGCCCGCACCGAGCAAGGGTTCCACCGCATCGATCTACGACCTGGTTGCACCGCGACTGGATAAACCGTTGCACGAAGCGGGTCAGTGGAATTCGGCTCGAATCGAGGCGGTCGGGAATCGATTGGCTCATTACCTGAACGGCGAACTGGTCGCAGAAACGCGGATCGATACTCCCGCTTGGGAAGCAGCGATGGCGCGGAGCAAATTCTATGGCCGGGAGGGTTTCGGCCAACCACGAGAGGGAGATCGCATCATGGTCACCGACCATGGTGGCCAGGTCGCATATCGCAACTTCCAATTGATCGCTGTCGAGCCGGCAGAGAACCTCGCCACGACTCCGGCGCCTGAGTCTCCACCGCAATTGGGAAACGGCATGCGTAACGGCTGGGCAGACCAGCACTCGATCGTGTTGTGGTCCAGAACAACGCGCCGCGCCAACTACGTCACCGACGGCCCCGATTTCCTGGATGCCAAACGGGAACCTCCGCCGAAGATGACGGATCCCGCTCAGATCAACGCGTTGCAAATACCTCCGGGGTATCGGTTGGACCAGATGCTGGGGGCTTGCCCCGGCGCGGCCGGGGAGATCCGATTGACCTATTTCCCGGTAACGCAGCGGCAGCGAATGGCCACGACACCCTGGCAGACTACTCGCGCCGAAAGCGACTTCACCGCGCAATGGCGACTGGATGGTTTGCGGCCTGGCACGCGGTACGCCGCTATCGTTGAAGCGCGGCCGATTGGCAAACCGGAACTGACGGCGGTCCTGCGCGGTCACTTCCAAACCGCTCCTCCGGCCGATGCCCCTGAGGACATTCGATTCTGCCTGACGACCTGCCACGATTTCATCCGCCGCGACGACGGGTTGTTGGGGCATCGCATTTACCCCAGCATGCAGCGCTTGGCCCCTCACTTCATCGTGCATGCCGGGGATATCGAGTACTACGATAAGCCCCGTCCATATGCATGGACCATCGACCTGATGCGATTCAAATGGGGGCGAATCTTCGCCATGCCGCACAATCGGGAGTTCTACTCGAATACAACATCCTATTTCATCAAAGATGACCACGATACCTTGAAGAACGATTGCTGGCCGGGCCAGAAATATGGGCTGGTCAGTTTCGAGGAGGGGCAGCGGTTGTTCAACGAGGAGCAATTCCCTTCCCGCGATCCACGCTACATGACCGTCCGTTGGGGACGCGACATCCAGATATGGGTCCTGGAGGGCCGAGACTACCGCAGCCCCAATAATATGCCCGACGGGCCGGACAAGACGATCCTGGGGGCCGAGCAGAAGCAGTGGCTGAAAACGACCCTGCAAGCCTCCGATGCGACGTTCAAACTGGTGTTCACTCCCACGCCCATCGTTGGACCGGATCGTCCCAACAAATCGGACAATCACGCCAACGACGTCTTTGCTCACGAAGGGGCCGAACTTCGGTCATTCTTTGCCACCATACCGGGCGTTCTCTTGTTCTGCGGTGATCGACATTGGCAGTATGCCTCAGTCGATCCCCACAACGGTCTGTGGGAATTCGGATGCGGACCAGGAAGCGCCAAGCATGAATTGGGTTGGAAACCGGGTGACGTTCTGCCCGAGCACCGCTTCTTGCGGGTGCAAGGGGGATTTCTCAGCGGTCAGCTCGATCACCAGAAAGATGGCGTCCCCGTGCTGCGCATTCGCCACCACGACGTCGACGGAAGGCTGGTAAGCGAATTCCCGTTTCGTGCACCATGAGGCCCATCGGGCCGCCGCAGGGAACAATCCGTCGCACATCACGGAGCCAAAGTGCGTCCCGCCGCAAGCCAACATCGACGAGCGCAGTCGCCCCGCCGGTGATGCCCACACGGCACGGAAATTCCCATTGGCAATCGCCGAGCCGCTGTGCGACATTGGGGTCTATCGGGAGTGAACGTTATTCCCACTCACGTATTTGCTCCAGATAGGCACGCATGCGAGGTTTGTTTTTCTCGATGTAACCGAGTAGAAAGATCGCGGCGACTCCGGTGGCGATCCCGAAAGCCCACCACGGCCAAATCTGTCCGATTGCCTGCTGGGCATGCCACACCATGCCCACCAGAGCCACCGCTGTGAACAATGCACCGCAGTACAAGAACGGTCGGATCCGCAGCACGATCCCAGCCGCCACACCGGTTAACGACAGGACCAGCAATACCAAGGGGGGCCAAAACTGGCCCGCGAAAGCGCGCAGAAAGACTTCGGCCGTGCTGCTGGAGTAGATCAACAGCAAGCTCATGTACCGCACCACCAGTCGAAGGGACGTCGGGAGACGCCGTCGATGCCATTCGGCAAACGCCAGCACGATCAGGGTTGGCGGCACGATCCATAGTTGGGGATGTCGTGCGAATCGAAGATCCGGTTGGCTGTATAACCAAAGCCAAAACGCCAACACAGCCAGGGCAATCGACACCAAATGGGCCCAGGCGGTGCGCCGCGTGTATGCGTACGTGGCGTAAAATGCGGCGGCCAACGCGACCAGGAAGGCGAACCGGTCGAAATCCCGCCAGACCGTGTCTTCAGCCACTCCCCACCACCAAACTCCTGCCAGAGGAATTAGGGGAAGCAGCAAACCGCTGCGCGCAACCGGATCGGACAAGACGTCCAACCGGCCGCGTTGCAACACCTGTCCCAACGCCAAACTACTGTAGGCCACCATCACGACAACAATTGGCCACCAATGGACCATCCAGCCGGTGAACCACTGAGGAAAATGCAAATAGACGGCGGCACTGAATACGACCACTACACCTTCGGCCATGTACACCGCGGCATGACGCTCCGCCCGCGGCAGGTCAAATCCGAGGTCCTTCGGTGTTACCGCCAGCACCAACAGTCGCGCGAAAACCAGGGCCCACGCCACCAACGTCAGCCCCTTCGCCGCCGGGTGTGCTGCGGCCGCCAGATCTCTCCAATCGATGAATTCCAATACCGTCAGCCAGCCCCCGGCGACCGTTCCCACGGCAAGCATGACCCAGCCCACCACGGCGATTGGAGCGATCCAATCGCGTCCCAGCATTCCCTTGGCCCCCAGGGCATGCAATGCTACCGCCCAGGCACTACAGGCCACGAACAATCGATGGTGGTACGCCCAACGTACCGGTGACGCTGCCCCCCAGGCGGCCTCGGGCAAATCGGCCCAGGCCGTCATCACTACCGTACAGCTCAACAGCGCCAATCCAAGTAACTGAACGGGCCGGCGCAAATGGGCTCCGGGCAATACCAACAAGGAAACGGCAGCCAACAATGGAATCACCGTGGCCGCCAATCGCAGGGATCTGTCGTCGGCCAACAACACCAGGGTCACGACGGGCACGATCCCGATCAGACCTGCCACCATGTGGACGTTGATTACCCGTTGCGCCATCTTGGCCAATTCGTCGAAAGGGACCGTCGCGGGAAGCCGCGTCAGTCGGGCCGACCAGGCCTGGTACCGCAAGTACAATTCTCGCACCACTCCAGCAATAGCCACCATGGCCATGAAAAGTGCCACCATCCACAGAACCATGTGGTGCAGCGCAGAAAGCCCCAGGCGTTCGATGGCCAGCAACTCACCGCATACGGCGATTGATAGAACGCTGAGATACATCGGCTCCAAACGGCACGCGTGACAGCCTCTCAACACCCGCATCATCAACAGCCCCCCTGCGCCCAGGGCCAGTCCGAACGCCGACAGCACCTCCCAGTAGAAGGCGTTAGCATGCACGAGAAAACCGGCAGCAAGGGTATACGGCAGCAATACCAGCGCGACCCCACCACACACGATCAAGCTCACGTCTCCTGGCTTGTCTGCATCCGTCGTGAACGGCCGAATTCCCAGTCGGTGCAGCAATCCTTGCTGCAACTCCGCAGCCACTACCACCAACAACGGTCCCCACCCGATTGAAACTGCGCGCAGGACGGCGTGCATCATGCTGGCTGGCGGCCAGACCACATACCATGCCAATCCGGCGCCCGCCGTCCCCAGGACTATGGCGGCCGTCTTCCGTGCCAACTCATGGCCGTTCAGCGACGCGGTGACGGTAACCAGTGCGCCGAGTACCAATACGTACAGCACGGCCAGGTGTTGCGGATCGGTCACAGCCAGAACCAGGCTCAGCAGGGCCGCCACGAGGAGTACCCCCGACCAATATCGAAGCATCGTTGCGGAGCGAACGTGGCCGGGCCGACGGTTCCAGGGAGCTTCCGTCAGAGCGCAGAGGAACCAGCCCATTGCGATCCACCGTGATGGCGCAAACGTGTCGATGCTTGATACGAGGGCGGTTTCCTCCACCCAATAGATCCAATGCGATACGAACAATGGAACGCACCAAGGAAGCAATGTTGTCAGTTGGGCCAAGCCGGCGCGGCGGTTTGCACGATGCGTCCACAGGAGCAGCGAACCAGCGAATGCCAGCAAGACGGAACCATCGGGGGCTCCCAAGCGCGCCATCAATGTCAACACTTCGGTCGATGAGGTGGAGAAAGCCAACCCCAGAGCCATGCCGACTCCAACACTGCCCAATACGGCGGTCGCGCCACCGGTCAACCATACCAGGAACCGTTCATGGGGTCGGATCGCATTCGATCCGCCATCGGTTGGTCCCATCCGAAGTGTATGAATCCATCCCAATACGCCTCCCGCTAATCCAAAATACAGAGTAAACAGAATGCCACTCTCCAGCCCCCACAGGTTCGTCGCGGTCCAACCGTCCAGACTGGTCAACACTCCAACAGTCGCACAAGTCGCTGTAGCGGAGAGATTGGCACCGTGAGAATGCACATGCGCGGTTCGCCACGTACTGTGCCACCAATTGGCCAGGCCGACAACCAGCGCGGGACCGAACAGGAGCATTCGCATGGTCCAGGCACTGGTCCACTCGCCCGCCTGCAACGCCCGACTCAATTCGGCGGGAAGCACCTGCACTGCCGCCGCCCAAACCGCCGCCACACTGATTGTGGCGATAGCCACCCATACGACGAAGGGCGTGCGCGCAGTGGCAATCATTTGTTGAATTCCAGGGTTTAAGAACGTCGCGGCCCAGCGCCCGTGGCTTTCGCGGCCGATGCGCTCGGCCAGCAGTGGCAACGTTTTGCTGACCACAAGATCCCAGGCAGCCAGAGTCCACAGCAGGGCAATCGCTGCATCCTGGCCAGCGACGGCCAGGGTGGCGATCCACCCGAACAGCAGTGGAACGCACTCCAACACAAATCGGCGGACACCCGATGGCAACTGGCGATACAACACAATCGGGCTGAACCACAGCATCGCAGCCGCGACTCCTGCCACAACGGTTCCCGGCGGTGACAGCCCCATCGTCTGGCTCAACTGGAATTCGCGACACAGCGCTGCCGCCACCCGCTGAAGCCCAGCGGGAGTCCAGGCGAAGGCCAACGCCAGAGTCGCCAACACGACCAACCATGCCGGGGCGGCTGGTGGGCTGGCAGGACGCGGTCCATCGGACAGAGCCGCAGCCCCCAACCAGCGATCGCCCAGAACAGCCATGGGCTTCAGACCGAGCGCGCACAGCCAGAGAGCGGCCAAACCAGCGGCCACCAAGGCGGCTACATGTTCTGGAACCATCAGTGCTGCTGGATCAACCCACCGTTGCATCGCAAACTGCGACCAGGCAACACCGTACAGGACGGTCGTCCAGCAGGCCACTTCTTGCCAGGCCCGCCAGCGGGTCGCCATGTACCACAGCCATGCTGTAGCTACCAGCATCCACCCCGCAGCTACCGCGAACTGCATGTCCACGCCGGCTGCTGCCAGGCCCATCCCAGCCGCCAGACCAACCGTCAGAGTGCTGGCGGACATCCATTGCGTAGCGCGTTCCATCGCTGGATCGGCCAGCCACTGCTCCGCTTCGTCACCCCGTGGCCTGAATCTCCACCTTCCTCCCAGGACGCCTACGGCTCCCAGCAAACACACCGCGCTCGCCCCAGCAGCCCAAGCGAAAAGGGGGCGCCAGGTGTACAGCAGGGGTTCCAACAGGGTGCCGGTGGTGCACAAGTGAATGACGCCATACAGCACAATGAGTTGCCCCAAGACGGCTGCGGCCGGCACGAATTTGAGGCGCCTGGTCGGAAGCACGAAGACGGCCACTCCGAGAACGCCCAACCCCGCAGCGAGCACGACCAGGCTGGCCCAATCGCCTCCCCAGGCGGGAACGGCAACCGGGCTCAGACTGGCCGCCAATGCCAAGATGACGGCCACCACGAAAGAACCACCCGCTGCCGCGCGAAGCGTATCGAGCGCCAGATTGAACCAGTTGCCATTTGTCCGCGCGCCCAGACTTGACTCCGAAGTTCCACTCCGGCCACCCGCTTGGGTCGAAGCTCGGCGGGCAATCCGCGTCGGCCTCGCACGCAATGGGGTGATAGATGCACACGCTGGTGGTTTCATCGCAGTTGGACGGGGGTTCTTCAA
>RFIQ01000033.1 GCA_003695565.1 Planctomycetota bacterium
GATTGAGGCCGAGGTGGTACCTCTTCCGGACGGTGCCGTTGTGGCCATGCAAATCGATGCGACCAGAAGGGACCGGCTCAAAGACTGGCGGCTATTGCACAGAGCGGTAAAAGGGACGGCAAAACGAATCGATGCGCCCGGGGACAAAGGCAGTGTGGGATGGTCGATGGTTCGGCCCCGACTCGTAGCCTGACCCTCCAAGTCGGGCAGCGGGGAGAAGCAGGCGGAGGAGAATGACAGCCTGGAAGGCTATCCCACGGGCTGTCAATCGGCATCGCTCTCGCGGTCAAGTAGTTCGCAAGCGGCGGCTACTGGCCAGGGAGGGAAGGACCAACAGAGCCACGGCGGCTCCGGGCCAGGAACCGGCCCACATGGCCACCACGGCAGCGTCCAACAGAATCAGAGTCAGCAAGGCATGTTTGACCGCCAATTGCACGTGCCGGGGAGTGGGAAGGAGCAACCCGCGCAGCCCCCGATGCAGCACGGTCAAGGAGATCAACAGAATCAGCAGGGGGAATTGGACGGTGGGCGAGAGCAACCACTGCTGCCCCTGCCCATCCTGCCACCGGGGCAACGTGGCCAGCAGGCCCAGACCGGCCATCTCCAAAACAATCCCCAACGCCAAGGACATGCGATGGCTCACGGCGGCCTCCCGGCGGGCGTACGTGGTCACCCCCACAATGTACAATCCGATGCTCTGGGCAAAAACCAGCAATACCCGCGGCGGACGGGGATCCTCTTGCAAGCTGTACATGGCCAACCCGACCATCAACACGTGGCCGCCGCGGCAGGCCCCCATCAAAATCGGACCCAAGGGAGTGCGTTTCAACCAGGAGTCGTAGGCGCGGACACAGACCGATAGCAGGACGGCGGCAACAAACGCCGCCCCCATCCACAATGGTTCGGTAGGGTGCCACGCCACCACCCCTAAGACCAGAACGGGACCAATCAGCAACAGCGCGTTTCCCACGTGCCCGGCAAGGGCTGGCGAGATCCTTCCGGAAGGCAATGGGCGTTTGGGACGCTCGATCCGATCCTGTTCCAAGTCGGCGACGTCGTTGAGAATCATGCCGCCCCAGTAAGCACACAACGACGCCAACAGGAGCGGCAACCAGGCGGTCAAAGGCGTCAGCCCCCCGGCAACCAGCACCGACGCCGCGATGTTGTCGGTGACCAGGGTGAACACCAACGGCAGTCGAACCAATTCCAGCCAATCGCGCCATCGCCCCCAATGCAGCGCATCGATCGAATCGGCGGACTGCTCGGCGCGAGTTGCTTCCTCCGCTTCGACCACCCTTGCATCCTTGTGTTAAGCGAGCGCTACTGGTCCGATTCCTGGATCTGGCCGCCCAGCGACGGATCGACGGGCGACAGGACTCCGCGTCCTTCATCCAATCGCATTTGGACATCCAATTGAATGTCCTCGTGGTCGATTTCCCAGAACTTCTTCATGATTTCACGATCGAACGGTTGGTAACCGCGCACGATGCGGAATCCGATTCCGCGGGCCGGGTCGTCGGTAAACCACCAGGGGCTGAGGGGGATATTGGGATCTTCGGCTTTCCAATCTTCGTCCTGGGAAGCCAAGCGGGCCGCGCAGCGCAGTTGTTCGGGATCATCTTGGAAACTGCCGCCACGCACGACCCGTTGATCGGAAGTCTGCGGCCATTGGACAGCTTCCAACACGTTCAAACGCTTCCCTTTGTCCGCCAGGGCGGCGTATCCGTCCTCGGTGTATCCATCGATGACCCATTCCATCACGTTGCCGTGCATGTCGAACAAGCCGAAGGCATTGGGCTTTTTCTGGCCGACGTGATGCGGTCGCTCGTCCGCGTTGTCGTAATACCAAGCATACTCGTCGAGCAGGGCTGGATCGTCACCGAAGGAGTAGGCCGTTTTCGCTCCGGCGCGGCACGCATATTCCCACTCCGCTTCGGTGGGCAAACGGTATTGCTGGCCGGTCAACAGACTCAGCCATTTGGTGTACTGCTTGGCAGCGAATTGAGTCATCGTAACGGCCGGCAAGTCGGGATCCTGACCAAATTCGAAGGTATAGCTGGGGTCGTACAGCTCGGTGGGCGCGGTCACGGCATCGGCCTCGTTGGAGGCGTCCACGGTGCGCAACCCCTGCGATTGCAGCGATTTGAACAGCTTGTACATCGACATGTACAGGCGGTACTCGCGCCAACTCGTTTCGTACTTGGCCACCCACATCGGCCCGACTTCCACTTCCACCTGCGGGCCTTCATCCTCATTGCGGCCCGGTTCGTCCTCTGGACTACCCATCAGAAAGACACCACCGGGTACCGGAATCATCTCGATCTCGACCTTGGTTCCGGGTACGGAAACCGTATAGGGGACCATATACCCCCCCTCAACCTCCACATACGGCCCCTCGGCAGGCTTGGTCTTCGAGATTCCGGGAAGTTCAGATTGCTGGGCACGTGCCACGGCCCCGGCCATCGCCACCCCGAGCACCATCCCCCACACTGCATATCGCATGTAACCCCCCATCACAGTTCAGCTTACGTTCATTTTAATCTTGTGCATTCAATACGTTCGCGGCGCATTGCCGCATGGCGACCCTCTTGCCTCACGGCACTGCCAGTGTCGCGTATGGCTCTATTCTAACCCAACCTGCCGCCTCGACCACCTCTTGCGGTGCCTGACGCGGTGCGCCCGCGATCTGCCGGGACAAGGGGCTGCCGGAGCGAGCCGCGAAAAGGGCCTGGCCAGGAGCGAATGTTCACTGCGCAGGGGCATCCCATGTTCGATCAGGCGGCGAAGAGGGTCAGGGTCAACCAGAACAGGAGCAGGCAACCGCAGGCGGCCCCCAGGGCCAAACGAATGCGCTGTCCCCACGGCAGGACGGGGATGACATCGCGCCGCCCGACAAATTGCTCGTCGTCACCCGATCGGTCGCTGAGCAGTTCCGGGATGGCTGGGGGCCGGGTGAGCAGCACCACCACGATCACGAACCAAACGGCAGCCAGCACCCCGGCATAGACCATCGGTCCCCGCCCGACGAATGCATCGATCCCAGCCAGCATTCCCACGGCGGCACATCCCAAGCAAACATCCGCGCTTCGCATTCGGTTCATGCCCGTTTCCTGCCTCTCCAGATTGATCCGCCTGTGTTCTCAACCGTTGACCGGTTGCGCAACCGGACCGGAGCAACGAATCCGCTGGTCGACCAACCACCGAGCGTCTGTTCGCCGCCCGGCAACGCCAGTTTACAGGTTGGCGGGACGTCGGCCCAGGTGCACGTGGAATTCCAGCCTCTGCACACGGCCAGGCCGTGACGAGCCATCGGCGGCCGATTCGGCGTCAGGTACCGGTCGATCGACTTCCACTGGAACCAGCGTACCGGCGACCGATTCGCCGATCATCCGCATCAACGTTGCGCGGTCGGTTACCAATCGCCCGTCGAACAGGACGATGACGTCCCCTACTCGCAACCCGGCTTCGCGGGCCGGCGAGGGCAATCCTCGGGGAAAGGACACGATCCGCACGCCAATGGGCCGTGCACCGTCGGCCGATGCTTCGTCGGGATCGAGATCCTCCAACTGCACTCCCAACCATCCGCGGGGCACTTCACCCTGTTGGATCAGCAACTCGGCAACTCGCCGCGCCACATTGCTGGGAATGGAAAAGCTGACGCCGCGGAAGGTATCGCCCAGGATGGCTGCGTTGACCCCGACGACTTGCCCCGTCGAATTGACCAGCGGGCCGCCGCTGTTGCCGGGATTGAGGGCCACATCGCTTTGCATCAGATCACCATACGGCGTTCCGCCGGGAACCCCGTTGGCATCCCGCGTATTGCTCAGATCGACCCGGTGTTTGCCGCTGATGATGCCGAAGGTAACCGTCTGCTGTAGGCCGAAGGGGCTGCCAACGGCCCACACGGGGGTACCCACCACGACTTTGTCGCTGTCGCCCCACTCGATCGGCATCAGCCCTTGGGCGTTGATCTTCAACACGGCCAGGTCGGTCAATGGATCGATGGCGACGACTTGAGCCTCGAAGCGCCGGCCGTCGCTGAGCGTCACCTCGATTTGCCCAGCATGATCGACCACGTGGTGGTTGGTCAGGATGTGCCCGTCGGCGTCGATGATGAAGCCGCTTCCCTGCCCTTCGTACCGAAAACTGGGATGCGAACGGCCGCCGAGAAACCGTTCGAACTGCTGCCGCTCCTCGGCATCGCGGAGCAGATTGATGTGCACTACGCTGGGCCCCATCCGTTGGCTGACCAATCGCGACACGTCGGCCAACGAATCGATCGACACCCGCTTGAGTTGCTCGGCGCTCAGTTCATATTCCGCCCGCAGTTCGCCCCGGTGCCAACGGTAGCGGACATCTTCGACCAGGCTGGGCAACATCCAGCGCGCAATCAATAGCATCCCCAAAACCATGCACAGGCTGAGAAACGTCGACGTCGCCAAGTGCAGCGCTCCGCTGGTCTGGCCGGACGGGCGACGGCGCTGGTTGGAATCATCCGCGGAAGTCGCCACGGGCCCGGCATCGCCATCGGGGCCGACCGGGTCGGTATCCCGCGTCTCGCACATCGAGTCCGCCGCGGGTGGTAATTGCGGGGAGGACGGAACCGACGGCGTGGAATCGTCGGCGAGAGGGGATTCGGGCGGCATGTGGTCGGCTACCCCATCCAGGTCCAACCTTCTTGCACCGGGATCGTGCTTCGCATCTTCGCTCATAGACCAGCTCCACCGCCAGGTAACCCAGGGACCAAGAATCGGTAATTCGCTCATCTAATTCTAGCCGCTCGAAGGCCAGTCGGCCAAAACCGGGCAAACTAGCGGCACCGCGAGCAGCCCACCCACCGGTTTTCCTGCCGACCAGCCCGCACAACCGGCAGGGTCGCCCTCGGTACGACCGGCTGGATCGAAGCGCGAGGTTTGTCTTGAGAGGCGAATGGGCCGCGAGGGGATTCGCGGGCGACCATGGGGCAATCCGCGAGGGACTCGCGGGCGACTATGAACGGCAACTATGAACGCAGTCGGAGTGATGGTTGGAGGTTTTTTCGGGTGGCTGACTGCCGATGCCCCGGTTTTCGCCGGGCGAAAACCGGGCCACAATGACCGCCACCGATTTATTTCCGTCCCAAAGCGAGATCGCCAACATGTCGGACACTTTGCAGCAGCGGATTCTTGACGAGCTGAACAGTCAGGTACTGATCGATCCGCACACGCATATCAACCCGCACAGCCCCACCAGCACGTCGCTGGCCGATATCCTGGGCTACCACTATTACACCGAATTGGCGCATTCCTCGGGCATGCCCCGCGAGTACATCGAGGCCCCCGGGCTGTCTCCCAAGGAGAAGGTCGGGCGGTTGGTGGAAGCGATGGACCGGTTGGACAACACGGTGCAATTGAGTTGGCTGCTCGAGGCGGCCCGGACCCTGTTCGATGTCGACATCGATCGGTTGGATGCATCGAACTGGGAATCCCTATACGATGCCGTGCAAGCGCACGTCGAAGCGCCGGATTGGGAAGACCTGGTGCTGGGAAAGTCCAAACTGGAAGCGGTCTTTCTAACCAACGATTTTGACGATCCCCTGGAGGGGTTTGACACCACGCGTTACATCCCCTGCTTGCGTACCGACGATCTGGTATTTCACCTGGCGCGCCCGCAGGTGCGGCAGCGGTTGGCGGCCAGCAGCCAGATGGAAATCGGTTCGATCGATGACGTCGCCAACGCCATCGGAAAACGCTTCGAGCACTTCGTCGGGCGCGGAGCTCGGGCGTGCGCCATCAGCCTTCCACCGCATTTCACCCCCGCGCCGATTCCAGATTCCGATGCGCATAGCGCCTGGCTGGAGATTTCCGCGATCAACGAATCGACGGGCCGCGACGCGCAACTCACGCTCGGTTACTGGGTATTCTGGAAGATCGCCCAGTACTGCGCGGAGTTCAATCTGCCGCTGGATCTGATGATCGGGGTGAATCGATCGGTCTATCCGGCAGGTGTCTACCAGGGCCAAGACCTATACGACAGCCGCGTTTCGCTGATTCAGTACAAAGAGTTGTTCAACGCGTTCCCGCAAGTCCGATTCCCGATTTCCGTGCTGGCCAGCGTTACCAACCAGGAATTGGTGAGTTACGCCTGGATCTTCCCCAACGTCATCTGCCACGGACATTGGTGGTACAGCAATACGCCCAGCTTCATCCTGCGCGACGTGACAGCGCGTCTGGAAGCCGTGCCCCGCAACAAGATCATCGGCTATTACAGCGATATGTACAAACTCGAATTCGCCCAACCCAAGTTCGCCATGTACAAACGCGTGTTGGCCCGCGCGCTGGCCGACCATTTTGTAATCGGCATGGGATGGAGCGAGTCGCGGGCGATCGACTTGGGACGCCAGGTACTGCGCGGAAACGTGGAAACGACATTCGGCCGACCTTGACCTAAAGCGGCGGGCGGTTCAGGAGCCTTTGAAGTTTCCATCCTCGTCGTAACGAACAAAGGCGAACCAGAAGAACGTGAAGATGCAGATCGGAATCGACAGCCAAAAAACCGGGCTGACGAATGCCATGGCCGTGCCGCCAACTAGAAAGATCAGCCACAGCCACCACGTTTCCTTCATCAACGCTCGGTATCGATTCATCGCCCAACCCACTCGATTCTGGATTTGAGTTCCATTTACAGCCACGCAGCCGTAGCGACATCTTTTTTGTTTTAGCCGTTATCCGGCATTCTGACGAGGGTTGGCGTCGAGCGGCACGCTGGTGGGGAGCCGCACGAGTTTTTTTCCTTCCAATCCTCGCGAACCGCGAACCTTTCGTTCGAACAAGTGTCTAATGGCCATACCCACAGCCGTTATGCCATTTGGCAGGACCGCCCCGCGGCCGCCAATTGTCTGGCTGTGCCAGTTTGTCTATCCTTGGATAGTATTTGGAAGATTTTCGTTTCTTGTCTCTCTCGATTCACGCGCAACCGCGTGAGGGAGGAATGCCATGCGTACGACGACAATCATCAGCACGATTCGCACCGCGTTGGGCCGCAGTATTGCAGTCGCCTTCGCCGGTGTCGTCGCTCGATGCGCATTCCTCCACGAATCGTATCTGGGGATGGTGTGGCGCCGGATGGGGGCTAAACGCTCCTGTCGCCTCGCGCTGGACCAAACGTGTCGCGTCGATCGGTTATCCCATCGGTTGTTGCAGGCCTGGTTACCAGGTCCCGCGATGGCCTGGCAACCGGCTTGGACCCTGCGCCCGGCAATGGCCGCACGAGTGCAGGCTAATCGCCAGGCCGGGTAACCGTGCCGAGGGTTTGGAAGCGGAGAGGCAGCGTTGCCACTTCGCAACCACCTCCAGACCGACGTGACGCACGGCGCATCACCACCGTTTCGCTGGCCGGGTTAGCAGGTTCTACCTGTGAGATACCTGTCTGGTGGATTGCGGTGCCGCCGACACCTTTTCGATCCCGATTTCCGCGGGGATCCCGCTGCATTTCGTCCCGACCATCCATGCGATGCGTCGGCATGCGTGGCAGGGTCCACCGATTCTTGCGAGAGAGCCTTCCAATGGACATTAACGACCGAGCCCCGCAGTCTCCCCGTCCCACCACGGTGGCCGACATCGTCGTCCGCGCGCAGAGGGGTGACCGGGGTGCCCAGGCCGAACTGTACGAGCGCTACTGGGATTCCACGGTGGCCCTGGCGGCGCGTCGATTGCGCGATAGCACCGCGGCGGAGGACCTGGCCCAAGACGTCTTCATCCACGCCTTTCAGCGTCTCGACCAACTCCGCACGCCAGCCGCGTTTGGAGGGTGGCTGCGCCAGATCACCACCCGCATGGCCATCAACATGCAAACGCGTCGTCGAGTGCCCCAGGCGATGGATGACAATGTGATGGGCGCGTTGGCGAGCACCGCTGACGGCCCAGTCGACCTGGTATTGAGAGAGGAACGAACGCAGCAGGTCCGATCGGGCATCCAGCAACTCGGCGAGACCGATCGGGAGACCCTGCGCGCATTCTACTTCGATGACCAGAGCATCCATGACATGGCCCGACGTTTTGACGCTCCGGCGGGAACGATCAAACGGCGGTTGCACACGGCGCGGCATCGATTGGCCCGGTACGTCGCTGAGCCCCAGGCGATCTGAATCGCGGCGACCATTGTGGGGCGATTGGATCACGGGCCGACCGGTACGTAGGGGGACCTATCGCCTCAACCTCCGGTCGGCCCGGTGGAGCAATCGACTCAGGGATGCCTCCACCGCCGCATAGTCGGGATGGCCTCTCCGACGTGGACGAATCACGCAATCGAGCCCGGACGGCAATCGATGGCGATTGCGGCGGAACGCTTCGCGGATCAACCGTTTCCAGCGGTTGCGGACCACGGCGTTGCCGGCCTTCCTGGAGACGCTGATGCCGATTCGGGTCGGGCCGGCACGGCGAAGGGCATGCACGACCAGAGTCGGATCGGAGACGACGCACTTCGAGGCGAAGACCGCTTGAAAGTCCCGACGGCGGACCAGTCGCAGGGAACGCGGGAACCGCTGGCCGGCGACATCTGGCGTCCGGCCTTCACCACCGCAGGTTGCTGCGGAACGAGGACGAATCATAAAGTTGTTCGATCCGCTCGAGCGCGGCGCGCGTTTGTTCATCGATGACCCCGGGGTCCTTGCATCGCTCTGGGACTTTGATTTGCAATTCGACGATCAGATCGCCAGGCGGTCCGCTGGGGGACAACACGCCCTGCCCGGCCACCCGCAACCGGCGGCCGCTACTGCTCCCCGGCGGTATCTTCAGGGTTACGA
>RFIQ01000397.1 GCA_003695565.1 Planctomycetota bacterium
GGGACAGCGCGTGCAGGCCATGGGGCGGTGCGCTATAATCGGTTGCGGTCGGGCCTGCGCCTCGCTGACTGGCGGTAGGACACGCCCGGCGATCGCCCCGTCGCCGATGGGGACTGTATTGACCAATCGAATTACGCGGAGATATCTATTGTGCCAGCCTCTCATTTTTCCGGTCGAGCATCGGCCCCCGGTCCATTCGCCCCACGGCAACGCTCTGCGCGCGGCGCGTCGGACATCGGCCGATGTTGGCATCCTCTGCGCCTCGCGGTCAGCCTGGCATCGGCCCTGTGCAGCGTTCTGCTGGCCGTGGCATTCGCTCCTCGTTCGGCGCCGGCCCAGTCACCCGATGTCCGTCCGTTCTTGATCGGCACCTACACCGGAGAGACGAGCCGTGGAATCTACCGCAGCGAGATGGATGTGGCCAGCGGCCGTTTGGCGCCCGCCCGGTTGGTGGCCGAGTGCACCAACCCATCGTTCCTGGCAATCCACCCGACGCAACCTGTTGTCTATGCGGTCAGCGAGACTCCCGACGGCCAGGTGCTGGCATTTCGCCTGGTCCAGGATGGGACCTTGCGTCTGCTCTCCCGCCACGCATCTGCCGGCAGTGCGCCGTGTTACGTGACCACTGATGCCAGCGGGCGGTACGTGTTGATCGCCAACTATTCCAGCGGCAGCATCGTCGCCTTTCGCGCGCGCGAGGACGGGGATATCGAGGCCATGACCTACCTGGCCCAACATCGCGGCCA
Source organism: Planctomycetota bacterium (assembly GCA_003695565.1). GTDB lineage: Bacteria > Planctomycetota > Planctomycetia > Pirellulales > Pirellulaceae > Aureliella. The sequence goes on from RFIQ01000397.1 coordinate 747, forward strand.
CAGTGTCAACCCGCGTCGCCAGCAGGGCCCCCACGCACACTGTGTGCAGATGGACCCCACCGACCGGTTCGCCTGTGCCGTCGATCTGGGCTTGGATCAGATCATTGTTTACGAACTGGACAAGAGCGACGGCGCGCTGCGGCGCACCAGCACCTATCAGGCCCGACCGGGCAGCGGGCCGCGGCACTTGGCATTCCATCCCGGCGGTTCCCTGGCCGTCGTGATCCATGAGTTGGCCTCCGAGATAACCAGCCTGCGGTGGTTGCCAGACGAAGGGCGGTTCATCGAATTGACCACCGTGTCGACTTTGCCGGCGGGGTACGCGGGCGAAAACTATACTGCCGAAGTGTTGTTTCATCCGAACGGCCGGTGGGTCTATGGTTCCAATCGTGGGCACGACAGCATCGCCATCTTTCGCATCGATGCAGAGGGCCATCTGCATGCCGTGGGACACTGCTCCACCGGCGGCAAGACCCCTCGCAACTTCCGCATCGACCCCAGCGGACGGTACTTGTTGGCCGAGAACCAAAACTCCAACTCGATCCAGGTGTTGCGCATCGACGCGCAAACCGGCCAGCTCGCGGCGATCGACGGGGCGGGAGTCGAGGTCGGCAAACCGGTATGCATCCGATTCCTACCGCAGCTTGTCCCATGATCGACGTCCGCGACCTGGATCCCCACGACGATGCCTACGCCACCCTGGCCGTCGAGCGGATGCTGGCGGCAGCGATTGCGGCTCGGGCCAGCGATATCCATCTCAGCCAGCGCGGCGGGCAGTTGCACGTGCGGCTGCGCATTCACGGCAAGCTGGTCGAGGCCGGAACGTTCGCCGACGGAGCGCGATCCAAGGTCCTCAGCCGCATCAAGGCCCTGGCGCGACTGGTGACCTACCGCCGCCACGCACCGCAGGAAGGCCGTCTGGTGCTGGCCGACCGTGGGATCGATGCCCGGGTGGTGACCCTGCCGACGGTCGATGGGGAACGCGCCGTCATCCGGCTGGCCGCTCGCCAGGCTCAGGCCTGGACGCTGGACGATCTCGATCTGCCGCCCGCCGCGAGCGAACGGTTGCGATCCTCCCTGCGGTTGCGGTCGGGCGTCGTGTTGATCTCTGGACCGGCCGGGTCGGGAAAAACGACGACCGCCTACGCGCTGTTGCGAACCTTGTTGCACAGGAACGAACTGCGGAGCATCGTCACGTTGGAGGATCCCGTCGAACAAGTGATCGAGGGCATCGATCAGTCCCAGATCGATCCGGAAGCCGGGTTCGGTTGGACCGACGGCCTGCGGGCCTTGTTGCGTCAGGACCCGGAGGTGGTGTTCATCGGGGAGGTCCGCGATCCGGCCACCGCCACTGCGTTATTCCAGTCGGCCTTGACCGGCCAGTTGGTCATATCCACCATGCACGCCCGGAGCGCTGTCGATGCGGTGCGGCGTTTGTTGGACTTCGGCGTTCCGGGATACCACCTAGTCAGCGGACTGGAGGTACTGTTGTGCCAGCGGTTGCTGCAGCGATGCTGCGATTGCCGCCGCGCAGCGGGAATCTGCAGCAGCGGGACCGAACCGGGCGGCGCGGAGGTCAGCCAACCGACCGAAAATGCCCGTCAGGCCCAGCCCGGCGCCAGCCCATGCCCGCGTTGTTTCGACACAGGCATCGACGGTCGGATGGTGATTGCTGAAACCCTGCCACGCGTGGAAGGCCCGTTGGCTCGCGCGCTGGGGACCGACCCCAGCAGCCGCTCCCTGGCCGAGATTTGTCGCGAACTGAAGATGCAACCGCTGGCAGAACTGCATGCGCAAGCCGTTGCTGCCGGCGTGGCCTTGCCCCAGCACGATTGCGAGAACGATTCGTAGGCCTTTTTTTCTGCACTGCTCCATGCCTGAAACCACCCCGGAAATCTGGAAGAACCGCCGCGATTGGATGGCCATCTGCCAGGCGATCGCCTACCGCGCATCGGCATCGGAAAGTTGGCTGCCCGCCGAGGATGGGTCGGCTGAGGATCTGCCCGCTCCGGTGGCTGCGGTCGCCCAGGAGGTGATGCGGGGAAAACCGTTGGCCGATGTACTGGCGAGGGGAGATCGGTTGGCGGCGCGCATTCTTCGGGCCTGCATCGAGACGGGCGAACAGACTGGGCGTTTGGCCGACGGATTGCTGTGGTGGTTGAGCTGGATGGAAGATCGCCAGCGGGCACGCGGCAGGCTGGCCACCGCCATGGTCTACCCGTCGATCCTGGTTTGCGTGACGCTGATCAGCTTGGGCGTGGTCGTCTGGAACATCGTCCCGACCATCGAGAATTCCTACCTGACGTTCCATCGCACCCATCCGTGGTGGCTGCAAGGGTTGAGCCTGATGCGGGCGAATTTCCCGGCGGTGATGGTAGCCATCACCCTGCTGACCCTGCTGCCGCCGGTGGCCTGGTGGTGCCGCACGCGAGGCGTGACACGATCGGGGGTACCGCGGAACCGGGCCGATCGATTGGCACAGCAAGCCTTGGCGGCGCGGGTGGCGGCCGTCTTGCTGGACCGTGGCCGCCCCCTGTCGGTCATCGCTCGGTTGGCAACTCTGGCCGCCGGAGGCACGACACGATTGGCTGACGAAGCGTTCGACCGGATCCGAGCGCAGCAACCGGTCCCGGTCCTGGGACGCGAACTCTCCCTGGCGCTGATCGCCATGCATGCCGACATTCTGCCCGGCCGAGAGGCTTTGGAACACGTGCGGGAACTGACTGAACTGTTGTCCCACGGGGCGCGAACCGCCGACCTGTATCGCACCCGCTGGTTGCCCTTGATGGTTGCCGCGGGCGCGGGGGCTGCGACGGTCGCTATCTATGTATTCTTGGTCTACCTGCCGTGGGTATTGATGCTGCGGGATATCGTCCGGGTGGACTGGAGCTCTTCGCTATAATGGTAAGGA
>RFIQ01000398.1 GCA_003695565.1 Planctomycetota bacterium
CGTAAGGGCAATGGCGGCTAGGGTATCGCGTAAGCGGACCGGCACGCGGTCGCTGGTTGCACCGCCGGTTCTGCAGTCGCCGCATCGATGACTATTTTCCTTCCGAGGATCCGTGGCCCCATGGCTCAGGTAACCGAAGTGATCCATCCGCTGCTGAAGCATCATGTGACGATACTGCGCGATTGCAGGACGCCACCTTGGGAATTCCGTCAGCAGGTTCGACGGATTGCGGCCCTGCTGGCCTCGGCGGCGACGGCGGATCTGCAGGTCGTGTCCAAACCAATTCAAACGCCTCTAGCCCCGATGGTAGGCGTCGCCCTGGCTGGGCGAATCGCCTTGGTTCCCATTCTCCGCGCCGGCCTGGGATTGGTCGAACCATTGCAAGACATGCTGCCGCACGCCGCCGTATGGCACTTGGGCATGTACCGGGATGAAGAAACGGCCACTCCCGTCGAGTACTACTGCAAATTGCCTCCCGACCATCCGGCTGACGTAGCCTTCATCTTGGACCCCATGCTGGCCACGGGGGGAAGCATCGCCATGGCGGCCGAGGCCTTGGCCCGCTGGGGGTGCCCTGATGTTCGCGTGCTGAGCATCATCGCCGCGCAACCGGGTATCGACCGCCTGTGCCATGAGTTTCCCAGTTTAAAGATCTTCGTGGCTGCCATCGACCCGGAATTGAATGATGCCAAATTCATCGTGCCGGGATTGGGAGATGCCGGGGATCGCATTTTCAATACATTGCCTGAATAATTTTTTTTCAGCCAACGTAGTGCTTGCCAGGGTGTGTCACCGGCAGGTGCTTTTTCGCGCGGATGCCGGGCCGCTGCGGCACAGCGCCGGAGGCATGCCAGCGGTGCGACGGTTGTGAGGTGAACCACCTCTGCGATCGACAAGTGACCCTTTGGAGAGGACCTGCCCAATGGTGCGGCAAGCTGCATTTGTGTTGTGCCTGGTGGTAGTCCTGGCCACGGGGTTGATATACAGCCAAATGCAATCGCCTCCAGCCGTCGTTTCGGGATTTGTCGAGGCCGACGAAGTCCGCGTGGGGTCGCGCGTGGGAGGCCGGATCATGGAGGTAGCGGTGCAGGAAGGGGAGTCGGTCGAGTCCGGTCAAGTCCTGGTGCAGTTGGAGCCATATGATCTGCAGCATCGATTGGCGGAGGCGGAAGCCCAGTTGGCCGCCGCACAGGCCGATCTGCAGCGCGTGCAAAGCGGAAATCGGCCTCAGGAGATCGCCCAGGCCGAGGCGGCCGTGGCGGCTTTGCAAGCCCGCTTGGACAAACTGGTTGCCGGGCCGCTGCCGGAAGAGATCGCGGTAGCCGAAGCCCAATTGAAGCTGGCCGAGGCCCAGTTGCAACGGGCACGCAGCGCGTTCGATCGCGTGCAACGCCTGATCCAACGGGGCGAGGGAACTTTGTCGCAGGATGAAGTTGATCGCGTCACCGAAGAATACCAGGCTGCTCAAGCACTGGTGACCGCGCGGCGCGAGGAGCTGGCCCTGCTCAAACGTGGCACGCGAGAGGAGGATATCGCCGCTGCCCGAGCCGAACTGCAACAGGCCCAGCAGGCTCTGTCCTTGGCCCGCGAGGGATTCCGCCCCGAAGACGTACGCAAGGCCGAAGCCGCGGTGGCGGCCGCTCAGTCCCAGGTTCAATCGCTGCGAGTGCAGATCGAGGAACTGACCGTCCGCGCTCCCACCGCTGGCGTGATCTCGGCGTTGGATCTGCGCCCGGGTGATCTGGTGGCCCCCAACTCCCCGTTGCTCACTCTGCAGGAGCAAGGGCGAATGTGGGTGCGAGCCTACGTTCCCGAAGACCAGCTCACCCTTCGGCTCGGCGATCGTCTGCCGGTCAGCGTCGATAGCTATCCCGATCGATATTTTGATGGCCAGGTCGTCTTCATCGCCTCGGAAGCCGAATTCACGCCCCGCAATGTGCAAACGGCGGAGCAGCGGGCCAAGCTGGTGTTTCGCATCAAGGTCGCCATTGTCGATTCAGAACAATTGGTTCGACCTGGGTTGCCCGCCGATGTATGGCTGGAACCGTCCGGTGAAAGGGCTGCACCATGAGCCCAGTCGTCATCGCAGCCGAGGGACTGACGCGCCGATTCGGCGACCTAGTGGCGGTCGACCATGTTAGCTTTGCAGTGCGGCGGGGAGCCATCTTCGGCCTGCTGGGCCCCAACGGTAGTGGCAAATCCACCATCATCCGCATGCTGTGCGGCGTCCTCGCGCCCAGCGACGGACGGGCCAGCGTCCTGGGGTTCGACTCCGCCACCGAAGCCGAGCAAGTCAAACGCCGCATCGGATACATGTCCCAGAAATTCAGCCTGTACAATGATTTGACCGTCGAGGAAAACCTCAATTTCTACGCCCGCATCTACGGGCTGACCGGCAACAAAGTGACCGAGCGCCGACAGGCTGTAATGGAATTGACCGGCGTCGGACGGTTCGCAAATCAGTTGGCCGGAGCGCTGTCCGGCGGGTGGAAGCAACGCTTGGCCCTGGCGTGCGCGATCATTCATCAGCCCGAAGTGCTGTTTTTGGACGAACCGACCGCCGGGATCGACCCGGTCGCTCGGCGGCAATTGTGGGATCTGTTGTACGAGCTATCCGCCCAGGGCGTGACGCTGCTGGTTACCACGCATTACATGGATGAAGCGGAGCGATGCACGGACGTGGGGTATATCTACATGTCGCGATTGCTGGTCGTCGGCGCGCCGGAGGAACTCAAGAAACATCCACAGGTCACTCCGCCCGGTACCGCGCGGTATGAGATCGAAGTCGCCCACCCCGCCCGGGTGCTGAGCCAGTTGCGGCACGAGCCGGCCATCATCGACGCCACGCTGTTCGGAGAACGTATCCATGTGCTGGTGAGCACCAGCATCGACGCGGAGACGCTGCGAGGCGTGACCCGCGCGGCGGCCGCGCAAGCCGGTGTTATGGAAGCGGATGCACCGGTGGACGCCGGCGCGATTCGCATACGCTCGATCGATGGGGTGGAGGGCGATGGCTGCAGTTTGGATTGGGAGAGCGATTCGGCCTGGCGAGTAAGCGTAACGAACACGTCCTCCAG
>RFIQ01000399.1 GCA_003695565.1 Planctomycetota bacterium
CCAGTACACTGGACCCGTGAAAGATCGCTGAGGCCTGCGATCGTGCCCGCGTGGGAAACACTTCTGCCACCAAAGCCGCCGCGACCGCCCATTCGCCGCCGATGCCGACAGACACGAGGAATCGCAGCCCGATCAACTGGTAGATATCTGTGACAAAATAGGTCAGGCCGGAGAACACCGAGTAACACAAAATCGTGGCCACCATGATCGGGCCGCGCCCAAAGCGGTCGGCCAGCGATCCGAACAGCAGGCCCCCGGTCGTTCCGCCAACCAAGAACACGGCCAGCATCCATTCTCCCCACCGCCGAACCTCTTCGGCATTCCCTTGCAGAATCTCGCTCAACAACTCATTGCGAGTCAGGTTGAAGATCTGGCTCTCATAGACATCGAATACCCAGCCGGCCGATGCGATGGCCAACACCATCCACTGGTATCGGGATATGCCTTCGAACCAATGCCGGTAAGTTGCGGGTGGCGTCGATTGATTTTGCATGGGCACTCAAAGGGGACTCGATGGAGAACCGGCGGTGCAGATGGAGGCCGATCAAGCGGGTACCCGCACCGGCCCATGGGTACGCATATTTGCCAGCGAAGCCAACACTCGCCGGGAACCTTCGAAGGGGCGCCGACCGTGCATGGCCAGCGTGTTGTCCATCAGCACGACATCCGTCGGTTGCCATCGCACATCGAACGTTAATGCATCAGCCAGGTCGATCATGCACTGCACCGCGCGAGGGTCAAGCGGTTGACCATTGCCCAAACGAATGGCTTTGGATGGATCGTTCCGATCGTCGCTCCAGCCGCTGTAGGCCGCAATCAACTGGTTGAACAGCGTCTTCCGTCCCGGACTCACCTCCCGCACGGCCGGCAGGGGCGGTGTGCTGGCCCGCAGCGCCCCGTCGTCCAACCACTGCCACGAGTATCCCAGGTCTTCCAGCCTCCGTTCGGCCTGTTCGCGCGATGCGACTCCCAACGTGCTTTGCCAGCTCCGGCCCATGCCGGAATTCAAGTCGTCGGCGCTGGGCATCACGTTGGTGTATTGCAAGCCGTAGGCCTCCAAGTCTTGCACGAACTGCGGTTCGGACTGGGCCAACCGTTCATACAATACGTCGGACCGACAGATGGGCGTTTCGCCGCCCTTTTCGGGTGCAATCTCACAGAAGAAGAAAATGAACTCCGGAAACATCGGGGTCTGCGCCAACTCGTGGTGCAGATAGATTCGCACTGTAGGGGGCGCTTCATTGGCCGAAAACACGCGCTCGGTGTAGTTCACCCGCACTGCGTTGGACAACGATTGCTTGTACGGAAAATTCTCGACGCGCAAGCTGTTGATCAATGCATCGAAATCGCTGGCGACTTGCACTGGAAATCCACGCAACAACACGGCACCATGTTGCCTGGTCATGCCCAGCAACCGCTCCCGTTGGTCCGCAACCCATTCGACGACTCGGGAGATCGAAGCGGGTGTGCGCAGTTCCAGCGCAGAGGGGAACACGGAGTCGGTGTACCGCTGGGTACGCGGAAGCGTTACTTCTTCGACGCGGATCTCATCCACGATTCCCTCTCCTCATTGTGCGAGCCCCGCTTGCAGATATCCAAACAGGTCACGAATCTCTTCCCGGCTCAGCGGCTGCAATAGTCCCTCCGGCATCACCGATACATTGGACTGTTTCCTGGATACCACCATTTCCTTGGGGATGCGGTAGGTGCGTTCTTGGGTGGCCAACGTGATCACGCTGTCGTCCTCGCTAGTGACCAACCCGGTCAACACGCGGTCATCGTCGAGCAGCAACACGGTGGCCCGGAATTCCTTGGTCACCACTGCACTGGGATCGACGATGTTGTCCAGCAGGTAATCCAGATTGCTCCGCTGGGCACCGGTCAAATCCGGTCCAATGTTCCCGCCAATGCCGAACAAGCGATGGCATGCGCCGCACTGCTTGACGAAGACCTGCTGACCGTGTTCGACGTCCGCCTGATCCAGCGCCCCGGAGGTGAGAAACTCTTTGAGCTCCGCGATCTTGGCGGCGCGATCCGCCGGAGTAGCTCGCACCTGTCCCCATACTTCAGCCAATAACCGGTCGAGTTCCGGATCCTCCAATGCAGCGATCTGTCGGGCGACGAACGCAGGGATTTCGCTGGCGTCGATTCGCCCAGTGGCCACTGCCTGGAGAAGCTGTTTGGCCCACGCGGCGCGCGTCGCCAACGCCGCGATTACTTGAGGCCGATCGAAGGGATGGAACTTGCGATAGTTCGTCAACAACCATTCCGCGATCTGGGGATCGGGATAGCGTGCCAGGCCCTCCAGAGCCGTGGTGTTGAGAAAACGGGTCTTCAGCAGCCGTCGGCACAGATCTCGCAAGCCCGGCGCGCCGGATTGCACCAGGGACTCCAACGCCGCGCGACGCACATCCAAGGGCTGCGAATCGTCGCCCGCAATGCGTTTCAGCTCCTCGATGGCTCGCCCGTCCCCAAACAAAACGTTCAAGGTTTGGATTGTTTGCTGCAACTGCGGGTCCGCATCGTCGGCGGTCGCCGCCACGAGTGCTTCCCAGCTTGCAGGCCGGGGCGCCTTGAGCCAACCCGCCAGTGCCTCTCCCATCCCGAACACCATTGTGCGGCGAGCCTCCGGCTGGCGCTCTGCGGCGATCTGAACCAGCGCATCGAGCAAGGCAGGGTTCTGCCGTGAGGCAGCAGCGATGCGACGGCTGAGCAACCGCACCGTCGTGGGCCAACTGCATTGCCGGACCAAGGGCAGCAAACGGTCTGCCGCCGCATCCCCCAGCGGCAGAACGCCATACCAGACCATCAGCGGAATGTTGTGATCCTCTCCGTCATCATGCTGCATCAGAGCGATTGCCAGGTCCGCGCGGGCGGCCAACGGCAAGCGTTGCAGGGTGCTGGCCAGCGTCAATCGCACTGCTGAGTCTGGTTCATCGGCAGCCATCCGCACCAGACGGTCGATCAGATCGGGCGGCACCGGTTGGCCTTCGTCCGCGGGTCGACGCCCATCCACGCGGTCGATGCGGGCTTGGTCGATGAGCAATCGAATCGCCCATGTGCGAATTTCGGGGGCCGGATCTTCCAGCAATTCCCGCAACGCGTCGCCGGCCACTCCTCCCAGCGCGTGGGCGAGCCACAGGCCTCGTAAGCGCTGGTAGGTCGGTGCGGAAGCGTTGCTTAGGACGGAGCGCGATCGCGCGATCGCCGCCTCGGCCGGCGCTCCAGCCAAACGCTGAGCTACCAACCACTCCCGCGCTCGCCGCGCGTGCCACTCGGGGCCAGCCAGGGCCGCGTCGATCACCTCTGGCAACGGACCAGCCGGATCGAACCGAGGGCCGCGTGCCGTTGTGTGGTCGGAAGACGCGCCGTCGCCCGGGGCGGTATACGCAATCCTGTAGATGCGCCCGCTCTGTCGATGCACTCCAGTCGCTTCGTGGCATTCGCCGATGTCCGACCAGTCGATGAGCAGAGCATTTCCATCCGGCAGCGGGATCAAATCCAAGGCGCGGAACCACACGTCCCGCGATAGAAGAAAGTCGGGGCCGTGGCGAGCCACATACCCCGAGCCCCGCCGGTCGAGCAAGTCCATGTTAATGCGGCGGCCGTGCATGTTGATGGTCAAGATGGATCGGTCGTGCGGCAGCGGCCACAGACGTTCCTGGTAGAGAAGCATTCCGATATGCGCATGGCCGCCGCCGAAATCATTAGCGGCCCCGTCACGGGATGCTGTCCAGCCCTTGCCCGTATCGAAATGCCAGTGATCGGCGTGGGTGTCCAGCAACTGGTATACATGGCGATTGGCATCGACCGTGTGAGGGCGATCATAATGAGCGCCGGGAATCGAATGCCAGAAATGACCATTGACAGTGTTGATGAAGAACAACTCCCCCACCGAATTCCAATCGTGTCCCCAAGGATTCGTCGTGCCCTGATTCAGGACTTCCACCGCGCGGGTCTCGGGATGATACCGCCAGATACCGCCGCGCAACGGAATCCGCTCTTCGGGTCCGGACCCTGGCAACCCGATTTCCCCGGCCGCCGATGCTCCGCAACGACCATACAACCAGTTGTCCGGTCCCCAGCTCAACCCGTTGGCGAAATTGTGGTAGTTCTCGCGTCCTACGGTGAATCCGTCCAGGACGACCTGGGGAGGGCCATCGGGGCGCAAATCATTGTCTACATCCGGCACGAACAGAACCTGCGGTGGGCACATCAACCACACCCCTCCGCGTCCGACAGCGATCCCGGTCAACACCTTGGCCCCAGAATAAAACACTTTTCGGCGGTCGCACTGCCCGTCGCCATCGCGGTCTTCCAACACCAGGACGCGGTCGTTCAAGTCCATATCGAACCGCAATGCGCGCTCGGCATAGGTATAGTTTTCGGCGACCCACACGCGGCCCTGCGCATCGGTGCACGCTGCAATCGGGTTTTGTACATCGGGTTCACCAGCAAACAGCTCCACGGTGAAGCCGGGGGCGAGTTCCATAGCAGCCACCGCTTCGGCGACCGACGACAACGGCAAAGCCTCCTGTTCGCTGTTGTAGATTTCGCGATCCGCCACCGCTTCCGCTGTCGCATCCTCCGGTTCCTCCTGGGCGCACCCGGCGGTCAGGTAGCAGCAAGCAATCAATATCCCGGCGGCCATGCTGCATGCCGGCCCGGGCCACTCCCCGATCCATTGACTTTTCCGGAGCGGGCAATACCTCGTCGACCCGCTGAATCGGTACCGTGGCAATCGACTCATGTGCGTGCTCCAAACGTCTCGCTCGGCCACCTCACTCGAACAGCGACCGAGGCTCATTGTTCAATCGGCGAATCGCTTCGTCAAACCGGGCGATATCCTCAGGCGATGCCGTCGGGTACTCGGGCCGCAGTTTCTGGATCCTCGAATTCAGTATGTCCGCTATCAAGGCCCGCGCATACCACTTCCGATCCGCTGGAATAATGTACCACGGTGCCGTGGTCGTACTGGTGGCGCGGATGCCTTCCTGGAAGGCCTGGCGATAATCCTTCCACAACCGACGTTCGTCCAAGTCCCGCGGATTGAATTTCCAGTGCTTGGACGGGTCGGTCAACCGCTCCAGCATCCGCTCCTTCTGCTCGTCGGGCGAGATATGCAGGAAGAATTTCAGCACCAACGTGCCGTTGTCGGTCAACGCCCGCTCGAAATGGCGGATCTCCTCGTACCGCCGTTTCCATAGGCGTCTCAGTGATCCCGGGTCGGATAGGTCGACGTCGGGGATGCATTGACGCTGCAAGAATTCCGGGTGAACGCGAACGACGAAGACCTCTTCATAGTAGGAACGATTGAACACGGAGATCATGCCTCGCGCGGGGAGATACGGCACGGGGCGGCATAGAAAATGGTGCTGAACCTCGGCATCATTGGGGGCGCGAAACGAATAGACCCGGCATCCCTGCGGATTGATCCCACCCAGGACGTGACGGATCGTGCCGTCCTTGCCGGCCGCATCCATTCCCTGCAAGATCACCAATACGGAATTGCGTTGTCCAGCGTACAACTTTTGCTGCGCCTCGCGCAGCTCCGTGACATCCTCCGCCAGGGCAGCCCGCGCATCGGCTTTGCTGTCCAGTTGATCGTCCGGTTGCGTCGAGCGTTTGTCCAACCGCAACGGCTTCTTGGGATCCACCCAGAATTTTTTTTCGTCGAAACGGTGCATGCAAGGCATCGAGTTGTCGCAGCTCCAAGGGGGTCAGGAAGGCGAATAAGAAACAGGGCGTATACAGCCAATCGGCCGGCTACCGGGCCCGCCGGAGTCCAGACAGCGTGTCTCCGCTGCGGAGAGTCGACAACACTTAAGGGTAGCCGAAGGGAAGATTGTACGCTATTGAGGGGCGCGATGGTGCCCCACGTTGCGGGCTGCCACCCCCATGCTTCAACCACCGGATCGCCCCATTCACCGTCCAGTCCCCCCGGGTCGCCGCGCTCCAAACCGCTGCATCGAGGCAACCCCAAGCGGATTTGCCAGCCGGGTTGGGAGGGATTGAAGCCAATCGGGGTGAAGCCGATAATCGCGGGGGTAGGCGCGGAATAGCCTGTCGGACAACATTCAAACATTCATTTTCTGGGGAGCAAGAGTCATATGCCACTGGTCAATTTGCGCGTCGTCTTGGATCATGCAGCCGAAAACGGTTACGGCGTCGGTGCATTCAATGTCAACAATATGGAACAGATCCAGGCGATCATGGAAGCGGCCGATGAAACCGATTCGCCGGTGATCGTCCAAGCATCCCGCGGAGCACGGGCCTACAGTCAGGACGCCTATTTGCGGCATTTGATGCTGGCGGCGACCGAGCTCTATCCCCACATTCCCGTTGTGATGCACCAGGATCATGGCAACAGCGTCGAAACGTGCATGAGCGCGATCGAAAACGGTTTTACCTCGGTAATGATGGACGGTTCGTTGCTGGAAGATGGAAAAACACCTTCCGATTTCGAATACAACGTGCGAGTGACCCGCGAGGTCGTGAACCTGGCCCATCCCCGCGGCGTCTCCGTCGAAGGCGAATTGGGATGTCTGGGATCGCTGGAAACGGGCGAGGGAGATCAGGAAGACGGCCATGGAGCGACTGGAAAACTGTCCCGTGATCAATTGCTGACCGACCCGGACGAAGCAGCGCGGTTCGTGGAACTGACCAACGTCGATGCCTTGGCCGTGGCCATCGGTACCAGCCACGGTGCGTACAAGTTCACCCGTAAGCCCGACGGTGAAGTTCTGGCTATGGATCGCATCGAAGCCATCCACAAAAAGATTCCGAATACGCACCTGGTGATGCACGGCAGTTCATCCGTGCCGCAGGAGTTGCAAGACATCATCAACCAGTACGGCGGAAAGATAAAACAGACGTGGGGCGTGCCAGTCGAAGAAATTCAACGCGGCATCAAGCATGGCGTTCGCAAGATCAACGTCGATACCGATTGCCGGTTGGCCATGACCGGTGCCGTACGCAAGGTACTGTTCGAGCACCCTGAGAAATTCGATCCCCGCGATTATCTGAAACCGGCTCGGGCAGCCATGAAAAAGGTGGTCATGGAACGGATGGTTGCATTCGGCCAGGCCGGAAACGCCAGCAAGATGCGCCAGGCTGCCTTGGTGTAAGCCAGCGCTGGCCACGCAACCCTAACAGCGGCGCCGATCATTACCGCTGCGGCGGTTCATCGGTGCCGCTCCGCGCCATCTGCCGGCTGGGCAGGTACCCCAAGAACGTCATCAAGTCCCGGATTTCGGCTGCAGTCAGCTCGTCCACCAGGCCCGTGGGCATCATCGACGTTTGGCTCGGTTCGATGCGCTGGATATCCTGTTCCGCCACGATGTGCTCGTTCAACTCTGCATCGCGCACGAGGATCGTACCCGGGGCGTGCTGTGCGACGATTCCGGTATACACCTGCCCATCCAAAGTCAGCACCCGTTGGCTCTTGTATTGATCGCTGATGTTTTGCGAGGGGTACAGGATCGACTGGATCACCTCATTGCGCGAGAAGCGATTGGTAACGTAGCTCAAATCCGGCCCGATGTTCACGCCCATATCGCCCTTGCGATGGCATCGAGCGCACTGGGCCTTTTCGTACACCTGCCGCCCGTTTTCGGGATCGCCACGGCGTCCCTCGCTGGAAGCAAAATACTCGGCCAGCGTCTCCATCGTCCATGGCGACAGTCCAGAGGGCTCGGGCAGCACGGCCGGCAGCTCGGTGGGGTACTGACTGGCGAACCAGGATTGCCACGCGGCCATGGGCTCCGACGCGTCGGCCGGTGGTTCAAAGTGCTCTCCCGTCCAGTACTCCAACAGGCGGATGGCCGGCTCGGGGGAACCTCCTTCCCGCTGCATTTTCAATCCATGGAGAATGACCTCCCGCAATGCCTGGGGATCATCGGTGGCGACCGGCACGGTTTGCAGGGCCCGCATCACTTCCACCACGGCGAATGATTCCAGGACCGGCAGACTGCGCACCAGGTAGTCCCAGTTCTCGTCATTCGGTTGCATGGCCAGACCCAGCGCAACGGCCTGGCGCCGCTCCGGATTGCGAATCCAAATCTCGCGCAAATACGCCATGGCTTCCGCATCGCCGTGTTGCGTCAACAAGGCCACGATCCCGGTACGCAACCGTTTGTACTGATCGGCTTCGAAACCCGGCCGGTCGATCTCTTTGTCCAGCCGCTTGAGCATTTCCAGGTCGGCGCGTTCCAGCTTTTCCGGGAACCGGTAGAGCGCAATCAGTGCGGCGTTCGGCCACTGGGCGCCTTCAGACACGAAAATCCGAGCCTCTTCCAGAGACATATCAGCACACAGGTCGCGGGTTACATTCATCACGTACAGGGGAACACCACTGCCGGCATCGATATCATTGAACTGCTCAAAGAATTTGATCAGGGCGTAACGTTCGCCTGCCGTCCAGGCGTGATCGAAGTACCTTAGGTGCATGGCCATGTGCAGCCGATCGTCGAGCGGATTGTCGGCATGGATGTAAGCCAACATGTCCGGAATCGTCGATTCCACGTTGAGCCGCGCCAGGATGCGGACCAGTTCACGGTTCAGCAACGGTTCGCCAACTGGAAACTCCGCTGCCATGGCTTCGGCCAACCGCTGCTGTTCCTCCGGGGGCAGTGTTCCGCGGTGCAGATTGACCTGCACCAATCGCAGCAGGTCCGCGAAGTTGCGGTCGCTGACGAATTCCGACAGCATCGCGAGCAACATAGTATTTACGGCGACCGAGTTCTCGGGCGTGGGGGCGGCGATGATCAACGCCAACCCCGATTGCAGACGCACCCGTTGGTCGGGATGCTCCAACAATTCCGTTCGCCACCGTTCAGGCGGAACGCGTTCCAGTAGCCGGCGTCCGGCCCAAGCGACCGAACGATCGGGCGAGCGCAGCAAGGGGACCATGGCCTCGATCGACGGTTCGTACCCACCGCGCAACATGGCTTCGGCGGCAGCGATTTGGACACTGGGCTCCGGGTCCAGCAACATCTCACCCAATCGCTCCGCGACCCCCGGTTCCTGTGTCCAATGTGCGAACATCGTCGCGCATTGGCGGCGAATAGCGTGGCTGCTGCTGCGGCTGATATCGATCAGAACCTCCGATGGAGGCAGGGGGCCCAACAACTGCATCAGCTTCAACGCTCGTTGGCGATAGCGTGGTGGTTGGGCTTCGTCCGTTGCAATGTGAAGCAGTGCGGCGTCCCACTGCGACCCCAAATCGCTTTTCAGAGTAGCCAGGGATTGCCGAGCCCAGGCGGAATCGATCTGCGGTTGGCGTAGCGCCCGTTGGATACCTTCACCCAGGTTGCGAATCTCATCGGGGACATTGCCCTTCCAGCGTACTTGATAGATTCCGCCCCGCGTTCCGCGCCCACCCGTGCAAAAGTACAGCCACCCGTCCGGCCCGACGGCCAGGTCGGTGACGTTCAGTGGTTGCCCGCGGAGGAAGACCTGCGAATGAGCGTGCCCATCCTTATCGAAATCGACGGCCAGGATATGCCCGGACGTCCAGTCGGCGAAAAACAGGTTGCCGTGAAAACGCTGGGGAAACATCACATGTTCATAAACGCAGCACCCGGTCGGTGATCCGCGACCCGTCTCCAGTACCGGTGGAAGGCGATCGTAGTAATGCGTGGGCCATTTGGCCCATCCACTGCGCCAACCGTATTCGCCGCCTTCGGCGATTTCAAAAATGCTGGTGGGGCGGTACCAAGGAGCTCCCTCGTCCGATTCCATGTCGCTGTCGTGAACAAATAGCTGCGATGCAGAATTGAAGGCCAGGTCGTACGCATTTCGCAACCCGCCCGCCACCAGTTCGACCGTTTGCCCTTGCAGATCGAAACGAATGACACTCCCCCCGGGTGCCTTAATGCCGCGAGCATGCCCGCCCGGATCTTCGTAGCGAGGGAGCACCGTATCTCCTTCGTAGACATCGCGCAGAGGACTCGATGGCGCAATCGGGCTGGCCACCGTGGCGTGATTCCCCAGCACGCAATAGATCATGCCGTCTTCTCCCAATACCAGCCCATGAGCGCCATGCTCGCTCGACGATTGCCGGAACTGGACGATCAACTCGGCTTCTTCCAGGGCACCGTTGCGATCGGCGTCGATCAGCCGGTATACGCCGGGTCCTTCCTGACCCTCGCCAGTCACATAAACGTCGCCGTTGAGCGGCAGGATGCCTTGGATATTGCCTACCAGGTCGCAGTACTCGCGGACCCGATCGGCGATCCCGTCTTGATCGCTGTCGTAAATCAACAACAATGGCCCGCCTTCTTGCGAAGCAATGATATGCCCGAATTCGTTGAAGGCGATGTTGATCAGTGAGCCGGTTTGCTCGTGATCGAGGATTTCCAGTACTTCGAATTCGGGGCTGATTTGAAATCGCTGATTCTCGGAAAGACGTTCGGGAGTCGTGTCCTGCCGGTGATCCCAGGGCGCCGTCCGCCCCAGCAGACCGAATACCTGTGCCGGCGCCCAGCGCATATCGTTGAAAGACAGACTCTCCCAACGCGCGACCTCGTCGATCGACGTAACCCAGGTTCCATCGGTGGAGTAGCTGGCCCAGGGTGAGCCCGCCTGCTTGACGAACACTCTGGCAGCCAACGCAGCGGGACCGGGTGACGCATTGTGCACGCGGATGGCGATCACGTTACGTCCCCTACGAACCAAACGGGTGACGTCATACTGCTCCATCTGGCGGATCGAATTGCCCGCACCGAGGCGACGACCATTGAGGTACAGCTCGTAGGCGTCGTCCGCGGTGACGGTAATCGAGGCCTCCTCCACCGTGCCCACCTGAAAGGCCTTGCGAAAGAAGCAATCCCCGGCAGGAGCTGCAGCCCGCGGGTGCTCTGGAGACCATATCCAGGAGGCTTCCTGGGCCGATGCAGAACCGGCAACCAACCCCATCAGGCCCAGCAGCATCCACGGCTGGCGATCCGGACAAGCCCGGAGAAGCATGCGGTAAATGGTTTGGCGGGCAATACGTAAGAATTCAAGCGACATCACCGTTCGTGTTCCTTCACTGAGCCTGGAGTCGACATTCCGCCTGGAGTCATAGAGGATGCTGCGCGGCGGCGTCAAGCCAGCTTGTGTCGCTAGCATTGAATTTGTCGAACCTTTTTCGCCGCGGTCAAGAACGCGAATGCAGGCGGCCTGGACGTATTTGCACCCACCGAGCGCCGAGTCCCCGCGCGCTGGGATCTCCGCGCACCAGATTTCACTCCGAGGACTTCGACCCCAAATCGGAATCAGAAGGCGTGCGATCACGACTGCGCGCCAGTTCAGCGTCCCCCAGGCTCGACTGCTCCAAGGCACGGATGCGGTTCAGCAGTTCGCATGCCTCCGCTGGAGCTACCTTGGGAAAATTGCGATCCAGCACGATCGACTCCAACAGGAAGCGCAAACGCTCCATCTTGGTCAGTCGCAATTCCAGATCCGCCGTCCGTCGTAGCTCCGCTGCCCGTCGATCCCGCTCTTCCTGATAAGCACTCCACCCCGCCATTTCCTGGATGGCTGCTAGTACCTGTTGCTGGTTGTCGGCCGCGAGTATTTCCAACTCTGGCCACGCTTTCTGGTCTTTCAACTCCGGCCATGCTTCGAGGATTTGACGCGACAGCTCTCGCCGCGCAGAAGACCGACCACGCGA
>RFIQ01000400.1 GCA_003695565.1 Planctomycetota bacterium
CGGTGATCCAGTCCATCATCCAACTGCTGCCCCAGGTGATTCCCTGGAAAACGAGAAACATCACCAGCAGGAAAACCGCGAATCCCCAGAAGCGGTGAGTCAATACATGGTCGACCACATCCGATAGGGTACGACCGGTCGACGCGGGGACTTGCAGCACTCCGTCGAGGAGTTCGCGTATCCATTTGTACCGCAAACGCGTCTCGGCCATGGGCACGCGCAGATTTTGTTCGGCCAGCCGGTGGCGGATCTGCTGCAACTGCTGTTGCAGGGCCGGGCCGAACTGTGGATCGGAAACCAGACTGCGCTCAATGGCTCCGTCGACGTCCAAGATTAACCGCTGGACCAGAAACGGCGGTCGCCGCCCGCCCGGCGCGTGCTCTTCCAGCCATTCGTTCAGCGCTTCGACCGCTTGCTCAAACGGTTCGCCGAGGGGGCTGCGGGTGGAGGCAGGTGGCGGCTTGGCTTCCCGAATGGCCTTCCGCAGTGCTTCCACCCCTTGTTTGCGGCTGGCCGAACAAGGGATCACCGGGATGCCCAAACGCCGTTCCAACTCCGGTACGTCGATGGGAATCCCTTCGGCCTGCACCCGGTCCCACATGTTCAGAACCAGTATCGTGGGTTTCCCCAGTTCCAGGACTTGGGAGAACAGGTACAGATTGCGTTCCAAGTTGGTGGCATCGACGATCACCACGACAACGTCGGGTGAGGGAGCGTTCTGTTGCAATCCCAGCAACACATCCACGGAGACTTTTTCGTCGGCCGTACGCGCCGCCATGCTGTACGTGCCAGGCAGATCGATCAGCACTACCGTCCCATCGCCATCGACATAACGGCCGATCTTCTTTTCGACGGTGACGCCAGGGTAGTTGCCGATGCGGGCCGGGATCCCGCTGAGTGCGGAGAACAGAGTGCTCTTGCCGGTATTCGGATTCCCCACCAAGGCGACCGTGAGTGACCTGGTGGAGGCTGTCGATCGACGGTGGGAGTGGTGGCCCATATCCATGGTGGTCACGATCTGGCAGGCGGGGAGGCCAACTGAATGCGCGCCGCTTCCACACGGCGTAAGGAAAGACGGGAGCCTCGCACTGCGATTTCGATCGGGTCTCCCAGCGGGGCACGGCCGACCACCATGACGACTTCGCCTTCTAGAATCCCCATTTCCATCAATCGCATGGTCAGCGTGTCTGTCCCTTCAATTGCCGCCACGGTGGCTTCCTGTCCCGGCTCCAAGTCGGCTAGAGTTGGCACGCGTGTGGTCTCCCCAAAAGGAAACGTCCGGCAGGGGCAGGGTGGAGGCCGTCTACTGCGGCACAACAGCGGAAACCAGAATGTCTACGTTCTCGCTCAACCTCAGGCTCAGCCGTCGGTTGACGCCCGTACCGACCGACAAAACGCAGGGGCTTCCCGGGCGCACCATGCGGATGCTCGCGCCCACACCCAACCCCAATTCCGCCAGCCGGCGGATCTCGACGGGGCATCCAACCATTTCGACGATATTTCCGACTTCGTTTGGCCGGAGTTGGTCCAACGGCAGCAGGGTTCCACTGGTAATCATGGTCAAGCTCGCTGATTAAATTGAGACTCAATGTCAATAAGAGTTTGTACCAATTTCGGCTAACTGTCAATGCGGGGTGATCCTATTTTTCGCAGCGCCGGTTTTCTTTTTTCCGACCCGCGCGGCGGGGTGACTCAGTCGGCCAGGCGATAGATGGCCGCCAAGACGTACATGGGGAAGGCACCCAGCACGATACCTCCAAACCCGCAAGAAACTGCGGAGAAGAAGGCGGTCAGAAGCACTGAGCAGACCAGGGCGGCCAACACGGTCACGGGGTGGGAGGCGACGATCGAGAGGCTGCGGGAGAGGGCCGATAGCAGGTCATGCCCGTCCGCAATGGCGATGGGTGTCAGCGAAAGAAAGCTCAACGCCACCAGGTAGAGCAGGTAGAGCACCCCTAATAGGAGCGGCACCGCAGGCTCGGCGGCTCCACCCAGCAGCCGGGAGAAGAGTCCTGCCACGGCCGCCAAGACGATCATTCCCAAGACCACCACCAGCAGAAATGCCAGCATCGAGCCATAGCCACGGATGGAAGTCAGGTGTTCGGCGCCGGCCTTGTCCGATGCCCGCATCGTTGCCAACGCGCCGTTGGCCACCATCGTCACTCCACCACAAACGGCCGCTAGAGTAAGCAAGCCAAAGAACGCGGTCGCGGGGAAGAGCACCCAAGGGAGCATGTCGGGGCTCACCTGCATGCTGCCGGCGACGAGCGCGACCAGGAAGATTCCACCATATCCGATTCCCATTCCCAAGGCGTTCATCGCAAAGTAGATCAACGATGACAAAAGGCAGTTGGGAAACAACCGTTCGAATGCGAGTTGAAAAACGGCACCCAAGCTGAGCCCACGGCTCGAAGAGCTTTGTCGGGCTGACGCCTGGGCGGTGGGAGGCGGAATTTCCAGCGGGGATTGATACGGATTGGCCGGCGATTCACGAGCCAAATCGCCGGGGGTGGTCCAGACATCATCGGCAACGTCAGGAAGTGGTGGTATGTCCGCATCCGACAGCGGCTGGTGAGGCCCAAGGCCGTCGGGAGAAGACATCACGGAGGTGGGAGCGACCGGAGAGGGC
>RFIQ01000401.1 GCA_003695565.1 Planctomycetota bacterium
CTGCTGTACGAAGCCGCGCGGCATGTGGAGCAATTGACGTTGGACCGAGACTTGACACATCTCCGCGATGCGCTGGCACCATTGGTCGCGGAAATCGTCTACTATGGCTTTTGGTATTCGGCCCGCATGGAAGCGTTGATGGCGTTCATTCGCAAGTCGCATCGATTTGTCACGGGCGACGTCAAGCTGCGATTGTACAAGGGAACGATGACCGTCGTGTCCCGCAGCAGCCCTCACAGCCTGTACGACGAGGGGATTGCCACCATGGAATCGGGTGGCGACTACAACCAGGACGACGCCGAAGGGTTCATCCGCATCCAGGGATTGCCCTACCGGGTGCAAGGGAAACTGCGAAGCTTCGAAGTCTAGTGCTCGATCAGTCGGACGCGTGGGGTGAGCATCCCGCTTGCCACGGGTCTAGCGCAGGCTGTCAGCTCACGGCACGTAGGCGGCACCTGGAGAACCAAGAACTGACAGAGCACTAGTCGCGCTGCCCGGGCGGCCGGAATGTATCGGGTGCGACCTGTTCTCCACCCTGCGGCGTGATCAGTGCATCCAGCAGGATGGGATCCAGATCGCGCGGCAGCCACGCCGGGGAACCGTCCGCGAACGCCGCTGCCGCGCCGTTATCGTGGTAGCCGCCAATCGAGTTCGGCCCGACCGATCCGATTTGGCGATTCAGCCGTGAGACATCCACATCCCCCGGTTCGGTCCATGACGTCTTGATGTTCCGCGATTCAACTACCAACAGCGTCGCTGCGGCGCCGTCGGTGATATCGTCTATGGACAAGGGGCCGGAGGGGGGAAACAGGGTTCCCTTCCCGGTCAGCAACACGTAGTCGGTCTTGCCGGACATGGGGTCATCCGCATCAGGGCAAGTGAACACCGACGGACTCCGGCTCAATAGCGATGCATTGTCGTCCGAGTCCCAGGGTTCATCACGATTGAACTGCGCATACAGCGCGTTTTCTCCCAGGAAGGGAAGAATCAATACCCGCCAACTGTACAGCGGTTTGCCGTTGGCGTCGTACACGATCGGCGGGGGCAGGCTGCCGTGGGTTTCCTCATAAGCCCTCAGCGCTCGAGCAATTCGTCGCAGGTTTTGCAGGCACGCGGTTCGGTCGTGTTGCTCCTGCAAGGCCTGCAACGATGGCCAGAACAGATAAATGCATGCGGCGAAGAAGGTGGCGGCAATGATGGCAGCCCCGATCCACACGGCGACCGAGCCAGCCACGCGACGCAGTGTCCGCGGGAGATGAAATGGCGAAGCCGTTTCGCCGTCGCCGGCCGCATGCTGATTCGGAACCTCATGCGCCGACTCCCGAGGCGGCGAGACGGTCACCGTCTTGCCGCACCCCACACAGGGGCCCGACTGGCCAGCGAATTGGTCTTCGACCAGGGTTTGACGGAAGCAATAGGGGCAAGTAAATCGGAATGGCATCGTGGCGAGCCCTGCGAGTCGAAGTTAGCACCCGTGCCGAGGACCGACATGGGCCGCGGGAATACCCCATCGGCCAGGTTCGTTCTCGGGTAAGATCCGTCAGCTTGTTGTATTGTATCGGTACGGCTACGGTTGTCAGAGGAAAGACACCGGTGGCGACTGATTCCATGGCCAGTCCCCGATTGTAGCGGTGTGGCTGCGGTTGTCAGAAGGAGGTTCGATGCGAGCTGTGATTCAACGCGTGACCCGCGCCTCGGTCGCGGTCGACGGGCAAACGGTCAGCCGGATTGGCCGGGGCCTACTCGTCTTCGTCGGCGTGGAGCAGGGGGATGGCCCCCAGGATGTGCGCTACGTTGCCGAGAAAACCGTCGGGCTGCGCATATTTGAAGACGGTGCGGGAAAAATGAACCGCAGCGCGTTGGATGCTGGCGGCGATCTGTTGGTCGTCAGTCAGTTTACCCTGCTGGGGGATGTGCGCCGCGGGCGTCGCCCGAGTTTCGTCTCCGCCGCACCACCGGAAATAGCCCGAAATCTCTATGCAGATCTTTGTTCCGCGCTCCGCGAACTGGGAGCCAATGTCGAGGAGGGAGTCTTTCAAGCGGACATGCAGGTCGAGTTGGTCAACGACGGACCGGTTACAATCCTGCTCGACAGCCGCCGGCTATTCTGATCTTCGGGAGGCCTCGGTGCGTCTCGGATGGCAGAAACGGCGCATGAGCAGGGGGGCGGAGCGGCGGGCTGCGGGGCAGGGGAGCGGGCCGGCCCTGTAGACGGTGCGACCGACCGTCGCGTTAGTGCATCCATGACTCGGGCATGTCGGTCCACGTTTGCAAGATCTCCGTGGCGGTGCGATGGGAGGGTGCCGAATCCAGTTCCATGTGGCGCATGGCGTTGTAATCCTGGTAGGCCAGGAAGGTCACCAGGGCCAGTTTGGCGTACGTGGTGACATTCGCCCAACGGCTGGGCCCCCACAGTTTGAGTGCCGTGCCAAACGATCGCTTGAACGCATACCGTCCTCGTCGAAAATCGATCGACCACAATTCGTCCAAAATCAAATGGCTCATGAACCCCAGCATGACCGCGGACGACTTGAACAATCGATTGTTCAGGTCATCGCACTCGGTGATCAAGAACGCTAACATGCCAACCGTCAGGCAGGCAGGGATGCTGTGCCACATGCCGCGATGCACGGTGTAGCGGCGGAAAATCTCCGCCACGATGAAGCGGATGCCCAGGTAGACGAGTCCGGCGGCCAGGATCATCGAATCGTGGTCCAATTGCAAACGTTCGAAGCGATCCAACATCATCACGGGGACGACTGCCGACGCCAACGCCGTAGCCTCGCGCAGAGGGCGTCCCGAATCGCTGTCCAAGTCGGGCAGCATGCCGCTGACACTGCAC
>RFIQ01000402.1 GCA_003695565.1 Planctomycetota bacterium
ACCCGGATCGCACCCCGAATCAAATTGCGGTCAACGAGAATATCACCGAGTATCCAACCTGGGAGTTTCCCGACGGCACGCGATTGACCGGTGTGCAGACTCTGGAGACGCTCTCGCAGCGTTCCGGGGTCCCGATCCCCACCAGTTCGACTCCCTCGTTCGACGCGCTGAGCGATGTTGCGGTGGCGATCGGTTCGCCGCTACACATCCCCATCGACGCCTACGACCCCAACGGAAATCCATTGACGGTGACCGTTACGTCGAGCGATCCGGGCCTGCTGCAGGCGGACGTGCTGACCGGCAATCGCAGTTTGCGGCTGTCCACCCAAGGATTTGGCGACATGGTTTTCGAATTGTTCGAAGGCCGCGCCCCGTTGCCCAGCGGCCGGGTGATCACCCTGGCCCAATCCGGTTTCTACGACGGGGTCACGTTCCACCGCGTTATCAACAACTTCGTGATCCAAGGCGGCGACCCGACAGGAACGGGGGCGGGCGGTTCGGATTTGGGAGATTTCGACGACCAGTTCCACCTGGAATTGCAGCACAATCGCACCGGTGTGCTTTCGTATGCCAAGTCCACGGACGACACCAACGATTCGCAGTTCTTCATCACCGAAGGCCCTCAACGATTCCTGGACTTCAACCACTCGGTATTCGGCCAGTTGGTGGAGGGCGAGGCGGTGCGGGAGGCGATCAGCAACACAGCCACCGATGCCTCCGATCGGCCGATCAATCCCGTAACCATCAACAGCGCCACCGTGTTTCAGGACACCGAAAACCGCGTGGTTATTCTCAGGCCGACCGGAACGGGAACCGGCAGTGCCACCATCACCGTGACAGTGTCCGACACCGAGGGCAACAGCACTTCGCAATCGTTCCTGGCCACCGTGGTGAACGACACTGCCAACGGCGCCCCTTTCCTCAACCCGATTCCTCCGGTGCAAGCTGTTGCCGGCCAGACCACGACCGTGCAATTGACGGCCCAGGACAAAGAGGACGACACGTTGATCTTCAGTGTCCAACCGCTGGGCACGCAACAGTTCGATCTGTCGGTCGACAGCAGCACTGGGCTGGTCACACTGACTCCACCGGCCGGGTTCACCGGTGAATTGCAATTCCGTGCGACGGTCCGCCAGACGACTCCCACGACGACAACCAGCCCCGATGACAATCAGGTCGTCACCGTCAACGTCATACAGGGAGCCCCCACCGGAGTCGATCTGGATGCGGCTAGCGACACCGGCACCAGCGATGCGGACGACATCACCAGTAGCTCGAGCTTGACATTCACCGTCAATGGTACCGTCAGCGGAGCGACCGTCGAGATTCGAGTGGGCGAGACGGTCGTTGGCTCGGCGACCGCCAGCGGGGGAACGACGCAGGTCGTGGTCAACGACGTGACCGCGTTGGGGGAAGGATCCGTGCTATTCACGGCAACTCAAACCGTGGCTGGGGTCACCAGCGACCCTTCCCCACCTCTGTCGGTTACCCTGGATCGGACTGGACCGGCCCAGGTATCCTCGGCGGTCATTCCTCCCACCGCCGTGGTCGGCCAGCCGCTGTCGGTCAACCTGGAGCACAGCGAGGAATCGCAGGGATTGATCTACGGCTTGACCGGGGCGCCGACCGGGATGACGATCGATCCAGCCACCGGCCTGTTGGCCTGGACACCCGATGCGTCGCAGGTGGGGACGCAGACCTTCGCGTTGACGCTCACCGATTTGGCGGGCAATACCACCACGCAGAATTTCAGCATCGATGTCATCGATGAACCGCAAGTCCGCATCCAGTTGAAAGCGGTCGACGCCTCGGGGGTGCCGCTGACCACCGTCTCGCCTGGCGAGACGTTTCGCGTGCAAGTCACTGTCGAGGACCTGCGGCCCTTCCTGCAAGCCTCGGGAGTGTTCGGAGCCTACGTCGATTTGCTCTACGATCCGAATGTGATCGAACCGGTAGCCACCGATCCGATCACCCACATTGCGCCCTACGTGAACGACAAGAGCGGGTCGACGACCACGCAGGGCATCGTCGATGAACTCGGGGCGTTCTCCTCCTCCACCTCTCCCTTGGGCAACGACCTGCGGGTGCTGGCGGAGGTAGCGTTCGTGGCCAAGGCAGTCGGCAACGCCGGTTTGCGGCTGGAGGGCGCCGACGAGACGGGGAACGACATTTTGTTGTTCGATGTCAACGAGCCGATTCCGCTGTCGAAAGTCCAACTCGGCTCGCTGCCGCTGACCGTCGGGGCGAACTTCCAGGTCGCCGATGATACCTTCAATTTCGACGAGGACACCGGCCCGCACACGCTGGATGTACTGAGCAACGACACCGTCACCGGCACCACGACCTTGACCATCGTGGCCGTGGGGACTCCTACCGCAGGAGGTCAGGTCTCGGTTGCCAGCGATGGCTTGTCCGTCCAGTACACACCAGCCGCCAATTTCAATGGCACCGAGACGTTTACCTACACGGTTCGCAATAACCTGGGCGTGGAAGGTACCGCGACCGTGACGCTGCAAATCACCGACGTCAACGATCCCCCGATCGCACTGAACGACACCTTCACCGTCTTTCAAAACAGTTCCGACAACGTGTTGGAAGTATTGACCAATGACAGCACTGGTGTCGATTCGCCGGGATCCGAATCGTTGCGAATATCTTCCGTCAGTTTGGGATCGCAAGGGGGTTCGATCCAGATCGGCCCCAGTGGTCTGACCCTGCGTTACACGCCGGCCGCCGGTTTCGAGGGGACAGAGACATTCACCTACACCTTGTCCGATGGCCGCGGCGGCACGGCCACCGCCACGGTCAACGTCGCCGTAAACCTGCAGAACCCTCCGCCGACTCCGCAAAATGACGCCTTCACGGTCGATGAAGATGCCGACGAAGCTACCTTCGACGTGCTGGCCAACGACACCACCGACGATCCAGACGAAACCCTGTCGGTATCGGCGGTCGGGGCATCGACCCGCGGCAGTACCTTCCGCATCTCGGACGACGGCCTGGGAGTCGTCTACAAACCGGCCGCCAATTTCTTCGGCCAGGAGATCCTGCAGTACACGGTGCGGGACAGTGGCGGGGCCACGGCCAATGCACTGGTGACCTTTACGGTCAACCCCGTCAACGATCCGCCCGATGCGGTGGACGACACGTTTACTGTGGTGACGGGGAATCCCACGACGACCTTGGACGTGTTGGCCAATGACTTGAATGTGGACGTGGGCGAGACGCTGACGATCATCGATGTCACGCAACCCCCGACGGGGCAGGGCACGATTTCCATCGCCAGCGATGGCCGCAGCCTGATCTATACCAGTCCCCAAACCGGGTTTGAAGGCACGTTTACCGTCACGTACACGATCAGCGACGGCAACGGCAGCACCGACACGGCCTCGGTAAACATCGAAGTGCGCGATTTCGTTCCCCGTTCGATTCGAGGCGTGCTGCGGCACGCCGCCAGCGTTGCGGTGGGCCCGATTGCCGACCTGGAGCTGACGCTTTCCGGACGCGACTTCTCCGGCAATCCGGTCGACCAACAGGTACGTGTAGGCCCTGACGGTTCGTTCTCCTTCGATAACCTGCCGCCGGGCGATTACACGCTCATCCGACCACCACTGCCGTTCCTGCACGACAGCGGCGAAACGATTCCCATCACGTCCGGGTTGAATGACGGGGATGCGGTCACTGAATTGCAGGTGACCGCCATCCTGCGCCCGCAGTTCTTCGACATTCGCGACTTCCTGGGATCGACGATGGCCAACAGCCTGGCGGTGGCATTGGACAACACTGGCACGCCCGCCTGGCGCGCCGCCCGCGGGGCCTGGGCCAACGTCAGTGGATTGACGGTCACAGTGGACTCGGCTACCGATTCGCTGCAGATCTCTGGCGTAGACGCCGACCAGAATCCAGTGCAATCGACTGTTAAAATCTCGGGGGGTCAAACTCGAGCCTTTGAAGCTGGGCGAGAAGGCGACAACCGGCTGGTGAAACTGGTCGGGGCGCCCAGCGACGTTGGGCTCGGCGCTGCGGTGGCGGCCACCACCAGTGCATCCACTCCGAGCGGGGAAGGGGAGGGCACCTCCACCCCGGCCACATCGATCGGTTCGTCCAGCGGCCTGGTCGCCGAGGGAGAAGGCGTACCGGCCATTCCAACGCCGACCATCACCCACGTCACCCGTACGCCCTCCTCAGCAGAAACCGGGCTGAGCCCCAGCGAGGCCTTGCGACTGCTACTCGGATCGGCCCCCCGCCCAACCACATCCACTGCCACCAGCAGTGCATCGGGAGGACTCGCGGCCAGTTCGGTCGACGCGGTGATGCCCGATGTGCTGTCGGCGTTAGAGGTTCGCCTGAGCGACGATTTGCAAAATACGTTGACCTCGGACGACCCTGCCGGTCCGTTTGCGGCCGACGATGCGCTCGGCGAATTAGGGAACGATGCCTCCTGATCCATCGCCCCGGTCCATCCCACTTTTCAGCGCCCCAGAGTCGCCCGCCAGTCCCTGGCGGAACCATGCACTCGCCCCCATACATTCGCCCCTGCACTCACCGATCGCAAATATCGCGTCGCACAATGGCGATAGAGCTTGGGATCGCCACCGAGAACGAGCCCCTTCCGGCGGAAGGGGCCCACGTTGCATGCACGCGCCGAATGCAAGAGCACCCGTGCCACTGAACATGCGATTGCCGCTATTGCCAGCGCTCACCCTCCGGTGACTCTCAACGGCCCCCAGAGTTGCCGCCAGTCCCTGGCGGCAATCGCCACCAATTCGCCGCTGAGTTCGCCGTTTCAGCGGGGGATAAACCCTCTGCAAACAGAGCGGACCTGGCGGGGTTTTGCCCCTCCACCGTCCCTTCTGCTGCTGCTTTTGGGGCAATTCCGGCCAAAAAAGGCCAAAAACCCCAAGAAAACCGGCGTTTTCGGCCATTCTCCCGTTGAAATAACGCCGCTGGCGACGTTAAATCTTCGGACGATTGGTCTCCCGCTCCTTATGTTCCACTTTAGAAAGGGATTGTGAACATGGCGAAAGCCGCTGCCAAGAAGAAGCCGATGACGAAGACCGAGATCTACGCGACGCTGGCCGAACGGACCGGACTGACAAAGAAGCAAGTCGCCGAGTTCTTCGATGCCCTGAGCGATCTGATCGCAGAGAACATCGGCAAGAAGGGACCGCGCGTCTTCCAGATCCCGAATCTGTGCAAGATCGTGGCCGTCGACAAGCCGGCGCTGCCGAAGCGACAAGTGCGGAATCCTGCGACTGGTGAAATGATCTGGGCGGCTCCCAAACCCGCATCGGTTCAGGTTCGCATTCGCCCGCTGAAGAAGCTCAAGGAAATGGCCTAACCAGCCGTATTTCTCCGCGGGTGCACCCGATGGACAACCGACCGCGTCCCCTTTCCGGGACGCGGTTTTTTTGTTGGCGCAGTCGGCTTCCCCGGAGGCATTCCCCAGGAAGCAAGATCGGTCAAGCCGACGAAGCGGAACGCGACGGGGAATCGAAGTAACGCAGCACCAGCGGGTCGACCAGCGAACGAGCGATGCAGTGGGCGGCCGAAAAATCATGATCGCGGCTTTCGGCCCCTGGCACGGCAATCGTCAGCGCCCCAGCCTCCGCTGCCGCGCGAACCCCGTTCTGACTATCCTCCAGGACCATCATCTGTTGTGGTGGGATGCCGAATTTTTGGGCGGCAGCCAGGTAAATGTCTGGATACGGTTTTCCCCGCGGAACATCTTCAGCCGTCACCAGGAACTGAAACCGATCGGCCACATCGATACCGCGCAGCACACGCGTAGCGAAACGACGGGAACTGCTGGTGGCGACGCAGCAGGGAATCTCGCGAGATTCCAACCGGCTCAAAATCGCGTACAGCCCCGGTAGCGGTTCCAGCCTGGACGGCAGCAGATCATGAAAGATTGCATCGGCCTCGGCAGCCAGTTCGTCCGGTGTCGCGTCGACCCCGCTTCGCTCGATCATCACTTGGTACGCCTGCGGACCCGGCAAGCCCATCATTTCACGCTTCAGCTCGGGCGTAAAATGCTTGCCGCGCCGCCGAAGAAGTACATCGCCCACGATCGAGTAGAGTTCTTCGGTGTTGACCATCAAGCCGTCCATATCGAAGGCGACGGCACGGATGGGCGCAGGCCAATTGCCTGGCTCAGGGGTGGGGGCAGGGGCAGCCATGGGTTTGTACGTCGTAAACCGAGCTTCGGGGCAAGTATGGGCAATCGACGCAAAAAGGTTCCCATCGCCGGGCACGATCGGGCGCATTCGCCGCCCCGGATGGAACAACGCCATTCAACCCCCGGAAGGCCCCCAGTGCAAGCGGTGACCGGGCGAAACCGGGAGCTTCTTTAGCTTGAATCTCAACATCTTGTCGATGTTCTGAAGGCCTAGCACGTCGGCCAGGGGGCCTACGACTACCGTTGCGATTGGATCGCCTCGGCCCGCGCCTTGCTCAAGGCCGCCGTTTCGTTGGCCAACTTGTTCTCCGGTCCTGCCGGGAAATACTGCACGTCATCATGCAAGTAATACGGGCTGGGCAGCGTTTGGCCAGCTACGGACACTTGGCAGCCAACCGATGGAGCCAACCCTCCAACAAGCAAGAGCCCCAGGGCGGCAAACTTCCAAGCAGAGGTGCGCTTGGTGTCACTCATCGGCGATTCTCCTTGGCATCCATAACCAGTCGTTCTTCGTCCCGCCACGTCGCTACCGGGCGACGATAATCTATGAGGGTTTTATCGGTCGACGCAACGAGATCAATTGACCCTTTTGCTCCGATTTTCCGCGAGTGCATCCCCGGTACCGATTTTTCCCGGCTGCACCCACCGGGACCGCGTTTGCCGCATGCTAGCAACCGTCGCCGCCCTTTGGATCCCCCGTTGGACGCGCCGCAGCATATCGCGGGCGACACCGCGGCATTTCCCCCGAAGGCACTCGCCGGGACCGGCTGGCTCGCTCCGGCTCCCTGCCCGAGCCGGCGGCATCCCGCGAGCCAGTGGAATACAATAGACCGACGGAGACTCCGCCGCGCCGCCTCAGGTATCGGGCCGCTCCCCCTTTCCACAGCCGCCTTGTCGCAACGATCGACGCCGGCGGCGGGTCAATTCCTCTTCCAACGGGAAGTTGTTGCGATGCAGTACCCATGTGCTTCGCCAGTCGCCAGCGAACAAACCTGTCGCACCTGCGCTCCTGGAGCCAGAAGAGGTTCGGCGCGGCCATCCCCCGATGCGGCTCATCCAGAACGTGACCGTGGAGCCGTCGCTGCCGCGTGGCGCGGCGCTCTGTGGTTGGGCACATTGGCGGCGGGGCTGGTCGCATTGTTCCACGCACCCGCCCGGGGGCAGACGGTCAGCGAATTGCCGCGTGCCGAATACTATCTGGCCAAGGAAATGCTCGGAGCTGGCCGTACGGCCGACGCAGCCGAGGGGTTCCTGGCCGCCCTGCGAGGAGCTCGGCGCGTCGGTGACCAGCGATGGGTTGATAGCATTCCTCCCATGGTGCTGTTGGGAGAATGCTACTACCAACAGGGGAACCTGGCGGCGGCGGCCGAACAGTACGATGCCGCGCTGATGCTGGCACTGAACAATCCCGATTGGATCGATCGAGTGGAAGTCGGTCCGGAACGCCTGACCGAGTTGGCTATCGACAGCAATTTGAGATCGATCAATTGGTTTCCCCGTTCACGTCCGCTCCGCCCCCTGGTGGTCCCCGAAGCGATACAGATCGCGATCGATCCAACCGGTGCCCAAGTGGCTCAACCTGGAATCGTCATCGCCCCCGTTTCGCTCGTTACGCGACTGGACGCGTCCGAGGTGATGCGAACGTTGGCCATCGCCTTGCACCGCCGATGGGAGATCCTTGGTCCGTTGTCCCGAAATTCTCCCATCTCGATACCGCTGGCTCGAATGTTTGCGCGCAATCCGGTCGTGCAGATTCCGTGGGTACAGGCCTCGTGGCGAACCCTGCGCGGGTTGAGCCAGTTGGCGACGCCCACGGCAACCGAAGCCGCCAACACGCTTCGCAGCAGTGCCCAGATCGGCAATGAATTCGATTATTTCCTCACCCCCCGCGCCTTGTTGGTACTCGGCGAGCTCGAATTGGCTGAGGGTGCCCCAGCCCGGGCGATCGGTTTGTTTCAGGACGCCATTCTCTTGGCCGCTTATTACCAGCAACATGTGGACCTGGCTGCCGGACTGCAGCGTCTGGCGGACACTTCGGCCGCGGCCCGACGCGTGGACTTGTTGCAACCGTTTCAGCGCGCCGCGACTTGGGCATCCAAACGCAGTCTGATTTCCCATGTCAAGGCGTCGCTGGGAGCACTGGAACTGGCTTTGCTTTCGGGCGATTACGCCCTGTCCGATCGGCTGGCACAACAAACCGCCACCACATTGCGAGGGCGGGAGCAGGTCCTGCCGCGCGATTTGGCCAGATTGAACTGGCTCAATGCTCGAGCTGCTTTGGCCCGAGGACGCACTACCGCGGGTCGCAACTCCCTGAATAACGCATTGCAATTGCTGCACGGTTCCGCCGAAACCGGACTGGCCGTCGCGCAAACGTTCCAGATCCAGTTGACGTTGGACTTGCATTCGGCGGGAAACTTGACGATGGCCGATGCGGAGAAAGCCCTCGACCAGTTGTTGGCAGACCCTGCTCCCGATCAGTGGCGGCAGGCACCGCTGGACAACCTGGCCGCGTTGACCACCGCGAGCTTGCCCGCCTACCGACGTTTCGTGGAAATGGCTGCGGCCCGAGGTGATCTGGACGAAACGGTGCGACGCATCGATCGCCTGCACCGCCAACGGCTTTATGAAGCGCTCCCCATGGCTGGGCTCCTGTTGGCTTGGCGGTCGGCACTGTCGACTCCGGTCCCCGACTTGCCCCCTCCCGTCCAAACTGCGGTGCAGGCAGCCAGCCAACAATTCGCTACACTGCCCCAATCC
>RFIQ01000403.1 GCA_003695565.1 Planctomycetota bacterium
ACTTTATCGAGAATTTCATGGGTGGTTCCTTTTTTTCTTTTTTTCTGGTTCCCAGGCTCTGCCTGGGAACCCAATGCGTTTCAGGCTCCGCCTGCACATGGCGAGGCAGAGCCTCTGTTGCAGTGCGTTCCCAGGCAGAGCCGGGGAACGAGAATACAAAGAGCTGCCTGGATCAGCCGAAATCGAACGTGCCGGTGCTGGTGTTGAACTTGTCGCGCTCGATGCCGAAGCGTTGCAGGATGGTGACGAACAGATTGCACAGCGGCATGTTGTTGCCGCTGGCGTCGCGTGCGTCGACATGCCCTCGATGTTTGAATCCGCCCCCGGCGACCAGGATCGGCAGATTGCGATTCGAATGCGTTCCGCCGTATCCCATGCCGCTGCCGTAAAGGACGATGGTATGATCGAGCAAACTGCCATCGGTACCCGGCTCGGCGATCGCATCGAGTTTCTGCAGGCAGCGCGACAGGCGTTCGATCTGAAACCGCTCGATGGCCACCAGTTTGGCAGCCAAGTCCTCGCGTTTGCCGTTGTGCGTGCAGCCGTGGTAGCTGCGATCGACCGGCTCGATATCGGTGTAGTTGAGCGCCGCGGGGAATTCGATGCTGGCCACGCGCGTCAAATCGGTCTGAAACGCATAGGCCACCATGTCGAAAATCGCGTCGTAGCGCTCGTAAATCGTCGCTCCGGGGCCATCCCATCGCGTTTCGGGGCGGTACGAAGGCTTATCACGATCCAACCATTTGTTCCGATCGCTGAGCGATTGTTCGAGTTCGCGCACGGCGGTTTGGAACTGATCGATCCGTCGCTGGTCCGCCGTGGAGATTTGGCGGCGCAAGCGATTGAACTGGTCGCCCGCTGCATCCAGCAGGCTCGCGTTGCGCTCAAGCATCCGGCGCCGGGCTTCTTTCTGCTCCGGGGTCAGATTCAGGAACAGGTGGTCGAACAACTCTTGCGGGTCGGTGATCGGCAGTTTTTCCACGCCACTGGCCGTCCAACTCATGCGAATCCCGGCTTCCAACGAAGCTCCCACCGAGGGAAACCGCGTTTGCGTCCCGACATGCTGAGCCAACAACTGGTCCAGCGACATGTTCTTTTCGGGGAACGCCTGCGCATCGGCCGGCAGCACGCCGCTGAGGAACGCGATCTCGCGCCCATGGCCGCTGACCATGTTGTGATCGGTGTGCGAGATGATCGTCATGCGGTCCCGCAGCCACTGGAGCGGTTGGAGCGTCGTCGGCATGTCGAATTGCCGCCCGAATTGTTTCGGAAAGAAGAACTCGGGATGGGCGCCGAACGGATTGCCGACGACCAGGAATCGCAGCGGCGGCGGCGCGCCGTTGGCCGGCTCCCCGCGCGCCTCCAACAGCGGCAGCGCCAACGTCCCACCGGCCGTCCGTAGAAACATCCTGCGGCTGGTCACCATGTTACTTCCTCGTTTTATCTATCGTCAATCGACGGCGGCTTCGCTGGCCAAAGCCCGTACCACCCGTTTCCCCCATTCTACCCTGCACGCCGCCACCGCACCACAAACGGCCTGCGGGCGCGATTCTGGATGGCCAGTGATACCAACGGCGCCACAACTCGTCCGACCTCGATTCAACGCCAAGACGCGGAGGCGCAGAGACGCGACGGAAAGCCTGGCCTCTGATCTTTGCGGCTTTGCGTTAACCGAATCCCGCTGCGGAGGAATGGGTTTCAACGCTAAGACGCAGTGACGCAAAGAAGAAACCAGAAGGTACAATACTGTTCATGCTTACCTATTCGCGCCAGCATTTACGAGACGCAGATCTTGACCTACTTGCGGCTCACCGGACTGAAGCTGGGCTTAGTGATCAACTTCGGCGAACGACTCGTCAAGGATGGTATCCATCGTGTCGTCAACGGGCTCTAAGTCGCGTTACCATACCATCCACACCGCCCCTAAATCTGGCGTGGTTGCGTTACCGCCCTCCGCCTCCCGGCAACGAGTTTTGACGCCAAGACACGAGGACGCGAGGGTGCAACGGAAAATCAGGATCGCGCCTCGGCGTCCTGGAGACTTTGCGTTGACAGAAGGCTGCTCCGGTCGCACGGAAAGAGGACCGACAGCCTGGATGCACGGATGTTCTTCTGAAACGTGCATCCTTCGAGCCGCTACGGGGTATCGAATCCGTCCAACGGCATGCCGTAGTGAATCTGCCTGGCGATCTCGCGAAAACCTAGCGCGGGATAGAGACGCTGGCCGATCGGATTCTGCTCCAGCGTTTCGATCCGCGCATACTCCAGCCCACAGCGGCGAAAGTGATCCAAGGCGTGGTCGAGCAATCGCCGGCCGATCCCGTGGCCTCGATATTCGTGGGCGACCGCCAGGTTCGGGATGTAGCCGATCCCTTCCTCCCGGTCGTGCCAGGTGGTGACGTAGCCTACCGTCTGGCCATCGACTTCTGCGACGAATGTACCTTGCGGGTCGCGCTGGACATCGGCCGCAATGTGCCTCGCTTTGCGCCATCGCCAGTCGTGTCGGTGGATCGGACGGCCGATCTGCTCTTCGATGTTGCGATCGATCGATACCGGCTCGAACGCATCGATCGTGATCTGCTGCAACCGCGGCAGATCTCCGGTCTGAAACACGCGGATCACCAGGCCTTCTCGACTCATCGTTCGCCCTGTCGTTTCGTTGCTTGATCGCCGTCGCGCACCCGCACCGCAGGCAATCGCGAGTTGCTCTCGACGACATGCCACCGCGTCACTTCAACTCTTTCCGCAGCGGCTCGTCGACGATGAACGCCTCGGGGAAATCGGCAGCATGGACGCCTCCTCGGCTGCGCAGCCGTTTGTTTTGCTGGCGGCCGCGGGGAGGATTGAGCGGGATGTGCATGCCTCCCAGTTCGTCCATCATGGCGTACAACCGCTGCTGCATGTCGGCCACGACCTGCGCGTGCTGAGGATCGTGCAATAAATTGTGCTCTTCGAGCGGATCGGCCTGGATGTCGAACAACTCGTCCGTATCCCACACGCCGTAATAAGTGATGTACTTGTAACGATCGCCGCGCAAACAGAACTGGGTCGGCGTGTGCGGGTAATTCTGCTCCCAGTAGTAGACGTACAAGAAGTATTCGCGCCAGGGAATCGATTCGCCGCGCGCCAGCGGCAGGAAGCTCTGGCCATCCATGTGCGGTGGTTTTTCCAGCCCCATCGCTTCCATGATCGTCGGCGCGACGTCGATGTTGGCAACCACTTCGTCGACCACCGTGCCACCCGGGATGATCTCCGGGCACTGCATCAGCATGGGCACGCGGCTGGACGTCTCGTAGGCCACGCGTTTGTCGATCAACCCGTGCTCGCCGAACATATAGCCATTGTCGCCCATGTAAATGACCAAGGTCTCATCGTAGATCCCCATCTTCTTCAATTGGTCCATCACCGCACCGATGCTGTCGTCGACCGACCTCAACGATTCGGCATACGCCTTGTAGAACAGCTCGATATCGGTATCGGTATGCAGGGGAAAATCCATGCCATGCCAACTGTTCCGCTGGTCGAGCATCCATCGGGGCCGGTTCTCGCGGTTGTCGCGATGGCGGCGACTGGACGGCGGCAGCTCCCACGGCGCGTCGGCCAGCGTGCCTTTGTACTTGGGTTCCGGTGTAAACGGTCCGTGCACGGCCTTGTGCGACAAGTACAGGAAGAACGGTTTGTCGCTCCCCGCCTGCCGCTCGAGAAACTCGACCGCCTTCCGCGTCAGCATCGTGGTGATATAGCCTTCCTGCGGAATACGCCGCCCGTTTTCGTTCA
>RFIQ01000404.1 GCA_003695565.1 Planctomycetota bacterium
CATTTCTGCAGTATGTGCGGTCCCAAATATTGCTCGATGAAGATCACCGAGGACATTCGCAAAATGGCCGATGAGGACCAGTTGGTCGAAATTCAACCTGCCAAGGATTGACCACCGCTGGACCGCTACCCGCATCGGCAAACTTCCGGTTGTGACAGCGGTCGAGTCTGTCGCGGCGTCGGTCGCGTCGATGCGGTGGCCCTTGCCGGTGGTCGATCGATGCAGATGACGCGTTACTCGGCGTCCTCTTCCGGGGCCTCTGCCGCGTCCTCCGCGTCCTCCGCGGGGGCCGCGCCCTTGATCGTCACGTTTCGCGCCGCGTAGAGCCGCTCCAGTTCGCGGACCGCTGTAGGCAGATCATCCCCGTGCAAGTCGATGCGCGCATCGCGCAGGGCAGCCAGCAAGCCCGGCCAATCCCAGTACCGCAAACCGCCCGGCAGGAATGCCCGGTGACGGATATGGTCGACGTTGGAGAGTGTGAAACCCTGGAAATCGCATTCGAGCGTCCACTGGTCGCGCAGGTCCGCGTTGCGCTGCTGGGCGCAAAACAACCCAGCCGCCGCCGCCAAGGCATCCACGCCATTGCCCCCCACCGTCCGCTCCGCGTCGGGGAATTCCTGGGCCATCCAGGCCAGGGTCAGCCCGATTTGCAGGGCCTGGTCGGCCAGGAGCGGGCGGTTGTATCCGAACGTGTAGGCGGCCGCCAGCCGCGGGTTGGCCACCAACGGTTGCCAGGCCATTCGCTGGACCAACAACGGCGAAGCAGATGAACCGACGTCGGAGGAATCGACGGGCTGCATCCGCCATCCGGCCAGCGCCAAGTAATACCGCCGCGTGCTCTCCGGGGAGCGAATGTCGATATGGATATCCCCGGCGGAGCGATGCCACGGTTGCCATACGCCGGAGTGGTCGTCGTCAGCAGGCGGTTGGTTTCCAAAGTGCGCATTGTCCGCCTGATCCGGCAGCGGCTGCGCGGCGATCATCGCTCGCCACGCAGGCAAATCGCCGGCGGTAAATTCGAAACCGCCATCGGCCAACCGTTCCACATGCACCTCCAGGTCGGCGTAGGGGAGAGTGGTGGTGCCCAATACGACCCGCCAACCATCCTGCAACACTTGTCCGAGTGCAGCGACCTGCGGCTGGTCCCCCCGCAGCATGCTCCGCATCTGCCCATCGGCGATTTCCGACCAGCGCCGCAACAGACGGCGCTCGAAGGCCTCGCCGCCCTCCGGCTGGGGGTGCTTCGGGTCCCACACCGTCAATTCTTCCGGATGGGAAAACGTAAAATCCCGTTCCAGGACGGGGGATTCGAATCCCAGGTTGAAGTGCTTGTTCACAAATCCATACATGGCCACGCGGCTGACATGGTTGTAATTGTGCTTGAAGTGCAGTGCGGGGAACAGTTCCACGCGGTCCGCGTGACCGCAGAGCGCATAGAGTTGTTTAAGCTGAGGGAATCCGTCTTGGGGCATCGTACGCGTCCAATCATCGGCCGCAGTCATGCCCAGCGGCCGCGGCGCGATCAGGCCCGCGATTTCGACATTTCCCGTCCCGGTCCGCAAGGAACATGCATTTTCGCACGTGCATCCGCCTTGCATGCCCGTGGAAACCATCACGGCTGGGAAAGCCAGGGCCAACCGCTGATCCAATGCGGCTACGATGAACGTCTGTGTTCCACCGCCACTGGCCCCGGTAATGCCAATCCGCTGCGGGTCGACTTCGGGCAATTGCAATAGCATGTCAATCGCCCGCTGGGTGGCCAGCGTTTGCAGGCCCATGACCGATTGAGCGTGCATCTCCGCCCAGGGGCTGAACAACAGCCAACCCGCATCGGTCCTTTCCAATTCGCGGGGCTGTTTGGCGAACCGATGTGCCCGTTCGTACGAAATCTGCACGCTGTCGGCATACCCGATCATGTCCCAGTGGAAAACGACGCAGCCCATCCGCGCTAACTGGACGCAACGGGCCTGAATCGGATTGCGAGCGGCGGAGGCGAAACGCTCGGCCCCGCTGGCGAGCTGGCGTTGGACCTCCTCGTCACTGGCCACCATGAAACGCCCGTTGGTCCAGTGTCCGTGGGGACAGAGGATGCCCGGCACGCGTTGGCCAGAGGGAATCTCGACGGGTCGGTAAAGATTGCCGGTGACCCACATCCCCGGCAGGCTCTCGAACGTCACCTTGTAAATCTCATAGTCGCCGCGATCGATGCGTCCGTAGATGTGAGGTTGTACCGCATCGAGCTGCGGCGCGGGGTGCAACCCCAACGCCGTCCGCAGTTGCAATCGCAATTGTGCGGCGCGCCCCTGCCATTGGTCGAGTGTCGTTGGCGGGTGGAACGGGCAATGGGTATCGAGGTCGCGCAGGGGTTGGGCCCTGGCGCTGGACGCGAGGAACAACAAACTCAAGAGCGCCATCCCAGCCAGTGTCTGTGAACCGCGCATCGGGAACTTCGGCAGTCTGTCCAACATGATAGGGCCTCGTCGTCAAGGAACGCAAAACGGAGTCCGGGAGGATGTGGGCTGGCGCAGGAGGGAGCCCGAAGGTCGGTCAGCCGTTGCAGCCTGCCGCTGCGACCTCCGATCTTCCTCCGCAAAGGCGGGCGGTGGTGCTGGCATCGATTGGTCGGCCGTGGCAACCAGCCGCCGCGCGAGCGAAGGGCTTTATTGTACTCGCCCAACCGCCTGCCCGTACCATCCGTGCCCTTGATCGCTCCCAGGCTGATTGGTTGCCTGCCGCGCGTCTCCACCAAGGACTAATCGTGCCACACACTTGCCCGGCAGTCCCTGCCGCGCTCTGGATTGCTCGCGGCGCCCGCGGTCGATGCAACGATCAGGCGTAGTTGATTGTTCCAGAGCTCGCTTGG
>RFIQ01000405.1 GCA_003695565.1 Planctomycetota bacterium
CCCAGCAACCCTCTTCCAGGCACGGCAGAGTCCCTTTCGGCCGAAGGGATCCACATGGCGTTTCGCAGACGCCCGCGCTGGAGCCGGAGGTGGATCCAAACAATTAATTATTGGCTGGCACAGCTATCGAGCGCTCGTCGGGCAGATGCTACTCTTGCCGCATCGACTCGACGGAAGTGCCCCGCTGAAACCGGACCGGCATAATCGTTTTGTGTTGTGGAAAAGCTTCCATGAAACTCGCGGCACCCCGTGCGTTCCACCAACAGCGGCAGCGTCTCGGGAGTGACCCCGCTAGCGGGCATGACCGTGATACGGCCGCGGCTTCGTGTATGCAATGCGCCCAGTAGATCGGCGCCTTGCAGCGCAGTGGGAGCCAGCCCCGATGTCAACACGCGGTCGAATCCCAACTCGACCAACTGTTCAAGGGCGGCCATGGGATCGAGGACGCAGTCGAATGCTCGGTGAAACACGAATTGGACCGAATCGAGGCGATCGGTCAAGAAACGGCATGCTGCTGCATCGATTTGGCGTTGTCGCGTCAACACGCCCAATGCAATCGCTCGGACCCCTTGGTCGCACAAGCGTTCCGCGTCTCGGCGCATCACTTGGAGCTCATCCGGTGAGTAACAAAAACCTGCGCCGCGGGGCCGCAGCATGGCGACGACCTCGCAACTGCATTCGCGCAGCGCACATTCCACTAGCCCGGCTGATGGCGTGAGCCCACCCAGTTCGAGACCAGCGTTCAACTCGAGGCGATCTGCCCCGGCTCGCTCTGCCGCCCGAGCACACGCCAGCGAGTCCACGCACACTTCCAGCAAGTATGGGGACAGCGCGCTACTCATACCGCCATTTCAGGACCCAAGGATCCAGCGTTTGTTCTTGAAAGGCACGGAGTTTTTCCTTCAGCCGCTCCAGAGTTTCCGCGTGACGTGGGTCATCGGCCAGGTTCTGAGCTTCGTTGGGATCGTTTTGCAAATCGAACAGTTCGAACTTCGGTCGATGAATGTACTGATCTACCGTGCGCGGACCGTACATGGCACCGCTTCCCTTCTGCCATTGTGCTTGCCACGTCGAAGCCGCCCACAGATCGGATGCGAATGGATAGGGCAATGGGTGAGCGATATTCCAGATGAGTTTCCAACGACGCTCTCGCACGACTCGCATGGGATAGTACATCTGGATTTCATGGAATGTGTGTGAGGCGAAGGTCGTGTCGTAGCCGTCGATATCAGGCTGGTGCAGCACGGGCAAGAACGACCGCCCATGGAATCGATACGGTGTGCCCGGATGTGGACGGCCGCCGGGTCGGGTAGGCATTTGGATCGGATCTCCCCGTACCGTGCCAGTCTCCGCATCAAGCAAGCCCGCGAAATCCAACAGGGTCGGAGTCAAGTCGGTCCAATTGATGATCGCAGAAGTCTGGCTGCCCCCCTGTCGCCCGCCGGGAAGCCGCACGATGCAAGGCGATCGCAACCCCGGCTCGTAACAAGTCGTTTTTCCTCCTGGCATGGCGATTCCGTGGTCGGAAATCAGCAAGATCAACGTATCTTCGTAGACTCCAGCCTCCTGCAGCGTTCGCACCAAGTATCCAAACCCCTGGTCTACGCGGGAAACCGATTGATAATACTGCGCCAACTCCGCGCGGCATTCGGGCGTGTCGGGCAAGAAGGGCGGGACGATCACATCCTCGGGCGCATACTCGACTTCCTTGATTCCCCGATAGGGTTTGCCGGCAGGGTTCCCGAAGCGGTTGGCGGCCAGCGGTTCCTGG
Organism: Planctomycetota bacterium; assembly: GCA_003695565.1. Taxonomy (GTDB): domain Bacteria; phylum Planctomycetota; class Planctomycetia; order Pirellulales; family Pirellulaceae; genus Aureliella. The sequence goes on from RFIQ01000405.1 coordinate 1,772, forward strand.
GATACGGTTCCGCCACCGCGATGTGGATCGGACGTACAAATGTACAGGAAAAAGGGCTGCGTGGAGGCGGGGTCGAAGAGCGGCCTGGCCGCATCCACCATTTGCACGACATCGCGCCCGAATTCGCCGAGGCTTTGATCGAACTGGTACACAGACTCGGGAGCCACATGGTACTTGCCCACCCGAACGGTGCGATATCCGCCGCGGCTCAGGAACCACGGCAGGCTTTTCACCCAATCGAACGATGAAAAATGGTGCCATGAATGCTTCTGCCCATACTGGCCATTGGCATGGTTGTAGAGCCCCGACAGGATGACCGATCGGCTAGCGCTGCAACTGGCCGTCGTGGCGAACGCGTTGCGAAACAATACCGCCTGACTGGCAAATGCATCGATATTTGGCGTGCGGATGACGGGGTTGCCATAACAACCGAGGTCGCAACCTAGATCGTCAGCCACAAACAGCACGATGTTTCTCTCCGCGGAGTTCGCAGGCTGCATTGCGCGAGTGCAACTGATTGCGCAAACGGCCAAGATTAACAGGCCACGTATCGATCGCACGAACACGGATTCGCTCCTCGGTTGAAGGTCTTAATCGAATTCTGCAGCGCCCCGCCGGATTGCCCTGCGCCGCGCGCAGACCGCTGGCCTCTGTCGGCTGAGCACGTCCCAGCGCATAGACAAGTTGCCTATGATAACCGCATGCGACCATCTAGTGCTCTGTCAAGTTTTGGTTTTGAGGTAGCCGCGTTCGTCGCGTAAGCTTCCAGCGTGCGATAGAGGCATGGCGAGCAGGATGCCTACGCCACTTTCATAAACTGACAAAGTACTAGGGGGTAGGCCTGCCGAGCGGGGGATGATAGAAGAACTCGGCGTCGGTTCGACGATCCAACGGTGCGGCTGGCGGATAGGTACCGTCGTACCAAGGCTGGTTGCGATATTGCGGTTGCAGAGGAAAGAACGGTCTGCCAATTCCGCCTCCCGGCCAAGCGTAAGGGTTTCCGGCAGGTCCTGCGCTGCCACCGGACAACCCGCCGCCAACACCGCTGGTGCCCCCAGTGCCCCCGCCGGTTCCGCCACCCGCGCTCGCTCCTGTGCCAGGATAGGGGGCCGGATAACCATAGCCGTAGGGCGGGATCCCGTAGTACAGACCGTACGGAGTTGGCGGTCCCCAGGCCTGATACGGAACTCCATACGGGCGGTAGGGGAACCGCCAGTGCTCATAAGGAATGATCTCCTCTCCCCACTTCTCCACGACATGAAAATTGTCGCTCGACAGACCAGCCTGCAACGTGCTGCGGTAATGCCGGAATCCGCTTCGCCGCACCGCGTTTTCGTCCGGTCCTAATGGCTGCCGCGGCTCCGCGTATTGATCGACACGCTGGCCGGTTGCCGGATCGTGGGTATAGGTCGACGCCCACGTCATCCAATCATCGGCGGCGTGGCAGCACGGCGCCGAACCGAGAAGGCCCACGGCGATTAGGAGAACGCCCATACATGGGCTGGTAACGCGTTGAGAATCAGAGAAAGTGTGCATAGCATCCATTTTAATTGGATGCCGTGGTGCCCCAAGGAATTCCCGCCAAAGTCCGACCTGGGCTTGGACGACCGACGCGAATCTATCGAATCTGCCGTTTGCAACGGCTGGATAGTATCGGGGCGTTATTTAATTCTCTTCGCGCGGAATTCGGCGTACTCGATGGCTGTAATCACACCGTCACCGTTGGAATCGGCTCCCACTGGTTTGATCAGCATTTTCTCCCATTCCGCCGAAGTCAGCTCGCCGTCGTTGTTGGCATCATATTTGGCAATCTGCCGTTTGGCCCAGTCCAGCAATACCGGATCGACCTGGCCCCCAGAATTCGATCCGCTTTCGCTGCCGCTCGACGAGCTGCTGCCCGATGACGAAGAAGCTGTCGCGGCGGGAGCCCGCTGCCCGGCATTGATCGCGGCGAGGCATTCCTTGGCAGTGATCACGCCGTCGCTGTTCAGGTCCCACTTCAGGTACTCAGCCAACACTTCCGCGTTCCACACTGAGCTAAACTCGTTCATCATGACTTGCCCGTCACCATCTGCATCCTTAGCTGAGAAAAA
>RFIQ01000406.1 GCA_003695565.1 Planctomycetota bacterium
ACTTCCTGGACCTGACTTCGGAGGGTGAGATCCAGCAGGGAGAACGGGATTACTAAACGCCGGTTGCGGAAGCTGGTGCGCGGGCCCGGAAGAGGCCGGCTTAGCAGGAGCTGGCCGGTCGCTGGTGCGCTGTCAGGTCTTGGGTTTTTGGGGTAATCGCCGTCGCGGCCTAAGCTGGCAGCTTGCAGAGTGGCGCAGGCTGTCAGCTTGCGGATCGATGAAGGGTGACGTGTGGCGATTAGGGGGCTCGCCCCACCTCTTCAATTTGATTCAATTTGACAGATTCAATTTGTTCAATTTGACAGAGCGAAAAGCGGGCATGACTCGACTAGGAGAGTCGGGCTACGGGGGAGCCCGAGTTACTTGCGGCGTTTGCGGTTGCGTTTGCTGGGCGGCGGTCCCTTGGGCGGTTTGCGTTGGGTTGAGGAACGCACGGCTGGTTTTTCCAGCAACTCCTTGAGTTCTTGCAATTTCGACCGGCGCGAATCGGCCGGTTCGTTCCCCTTGTTCGCTTTGCGATCCGGCCGTTTGGGCGATGGTTTGTCCGGAGTGGTGGCCGGTGGTGTTGTGGCCGGCGTGGCTGGCAGCATCCGTTTGACCATCTGGCGTTCCACCAGCGACCACATGCTGGAGGTGATGAAGTAGATGCACAGACCGCTGGGAACTTTGAAGAACAGAACTCCCATGAAGATCGTCATGACTTGCATCATGTTCTGGGTCATGCGGGTTTGCTCATCGGTGGCCTTGGGCATCAACAGTTTTTGTTGGGCCAGGAACAGCGCTACGGTGACCATGGGCAGGATGTTGAAGTAAGGGCCCAGCCAGCCGGTGCCGCGGCCGGCAATGAATTCGGGCATCCATCCACTCCAGTCCAGCAGCATGTCGGGGCCGGCCAGATTGGAGCACCAGTCGATACCGGGAATCAATGGTTCCTGCCGCAGGGAGATATCGACGCTGAGGCAGCGGTACAGGCCGATGAAGATGGGCAATTGGATGAACATCGGCAAGCAGCCAGCCAGGGGCTTGAAGTTGTGTTTGGCGTACAACTCCTGCATGGCCTTAGCGCGTTTTTCCATGTTGTCCTTGTACAACTCGTTGATGCGCTTCAGTTCCGGTTGGAGTTCCTGCATCTTTTGTGCATTGATGGCTGCCTTGCGGCCCAAGGGGAACATGCAACCGCGAACCAGCACGGTGAGCAAGACGATTGACAGGCCGTAGTTGCCCACGATCAAGTGGAAGAAATGCAGGATGGCGGACAGGGGCTTGGCGATCCACGGAAACCAACCGTATTCGATCGCCCGTTCCAAGCCGTGGTCGGCCAGCACCTGGCTGTCCTTGGGGCCGATGAACACCCGGTAGCGATGCGTCCGCGATTCGCCGGGCGGGATGACCTCGTCCTGCACGTCGAACCAGAATCCGACATTGGCCGCCTGCAATTGGGCCTTTTTCAAGCGTTTGACGTTGGCCAGAGGCATGGCACCGGCCTGGCGCAGTTGGTCCAGGGTGGTGGCATCGGTTTCGGCCGGGAGAATCGATGCATTGAAATAGGGAGAGTCGAGTCCGATGTACCGAACGGTGCGGGCTTCGACGGGTTCGTTTTCGGAGAACAGAATCGAAAAGGGCTGGCCGGGATAATCCTGAGCCCGTTTCACGATGCTGCGCGTTGTAATCAAGCGGTGCCCTTCCAGTTGGGAGTGGTACATCACGTCCCGCTGCCCTGCCCCGCTGAACATGTACGGGCTGATCTTCACCGAGTACCACCACCCTTCGAGGGTCAACCCGCTGAGTCCTTCCTGGCGGAGGGCTACGATGACCTCTTCCTCATTGTGGTTGACCAACTCCGTTTCCAGGTCCAGCAGATAACCGTCCCGGCCATCCCCAGCGGGGAGCAGTCGGTAGCGTTTCACCAGTTCCAAACGAGCGGGGCGGCCGGTCGGTTGCAGGAACCGGTCCAGAGGCAGGGCGAATTCGACGCCATCGCCGCCAGGCACTTCCAGCGGCCGAGTTTCCCAATCGACATCCAGCATGGGGGCCAGGGCCGGCAGGGCGAGTTGGCCGGCTGGTACTCGGGTGGCGCCGATCGACGCCAAGGTGGTGCGGAGGCAGGGGGATTGGATATTTCCCTCGACCTGTTCGCTGGGGCGCGGCCGCATGCGAATGACATCCAGGGGGGCTTCGGCCAGCGTGGCGGTAAAGACCAGTTGCCGCGGGGGGGAGTTGCCCGCCGGGTTGGGACGCAGGACCGTCAGTTCAATCGGTTTGCCCACCTTGGTGCGTCGAAGGGTTTGATCGTAATCGGCCAAGGTCCGAACCGCCTGGTCGCCGATGGCAACCAGGATGTCGCCGGGGGCCAGGCCGGCGGGGGCATGTGGGCAGGTGGCGGTCGCCGCGGGGGAACCGGGCGGTACGGCCCGGATGAGCAAGCCTTCGTCGGCGATTCCCAGTGCCAGATATCCCAGGTACCCGCCGTCGTGTTCCAGCGCGCGGTATCGGAAGCGGCCGGGTTTTTTCTGCTCCACAAACTCGGCCCGTTCCACTCCGGCCCCGCGGCTGGTCAACGTCACCAGCAGCCGATATCCGGAGTTGGGGTCCATTGACCCTAGCGTAACGATTCGAGTCGGAAAGGAATCGGCGGCGGGGGAGTCCGGCTCCTGCGCCTGGTCGGAGGGTTCCGAGTCCTGTTGGTCTTTCGATTCGGTGGCTTGGGGGCCGCGCAGCAGCGGATCGTCGCTGGTCGCCTGCGCCTCGGCCTGACCTGCGGCTTCTTCCCCTTCCTGCGGTTCGACGCGCGGCCGGGTGCTGAGGTAGATGAAGAACAGGGACGTGGTCAGGAGCAACCAAGCAAAAAAACGGCGATCCACGGGACGCTCTCTGCAGGTGGAGGCAACGGCGGTAATCAATTGGATAGGGAGCCAGAAGTGGTGCGGCAGGCCCCTGGC
>RFIQ01000407.1 GCA_003695565.1 Planctomycetota bacterium
ATGCTGGTATCGGTGACCGAACGCACTCGTGAAATCGGTATCCGCATGGCCGTAGGAGCTCGTTCCAGCGACATCCTCTGGCAATTTCTGGTGGAGTCCATCGTCCTGTCGTTGATCGGTGGCGCGATCGGGATCGGGTTGGGGGTTGCCGCTTCGGTCGGGCTGACCTCGGCCATCAATGCGATTTCCACCGGCCGGGACTGGCCGATCATCGTCAGCCTGCCGGCCGCTGCAATCGCCCTGGTGTTTTCCGCCGCGGTCGGCGTGGGGTTCGGATTCTATCCGGCATGGCGGGCCAGTCGGTTGGATCCAATCGATGCCCTGCGGTACGAGTAATCGGCCCCCCTGCAGGTTGCTCATTTTGTTTCGGCAAATGCTTCTTTTCCACTTTCTCCGTTGCCGTCTATCGGTCCCATGTCACCTGACAACTCCGCATCTCCCAGGCAGTCTCCTGTCACTAGCCCACGCATCAAAGTATGCGGTGTTCGACGTCCCGCCGACGTCGTGATGCTGGCCGAGGAAGGTGTCGACACGGTGGGGATCAACCTGGTCAGCACCAGCCCTCGATCGGTTCTCTTGGACGAAGCTCAGCGACTGGCCGATCTGGCTCACGAAGTCGGGTTGCGGGTGGCGATCGTGGTGATGAATCCCACCGGTGAAGCCTTGCGGAAGATCCTCGACACCGTCCCGATGGATTACATCCAAATGCATGGCAGGGAGCCGCCGGAATTGGCACAACTGTGCGGGGCCACGGCCATCATCAAATCGGTCTCCTGGAGCGGGCGAGGCGAGGAGCGGCAGTTGGCTCGGCAATGGCGGGATGCGCTTGCTCCCCTCCAGGAGGGCACGGAAAGTGGCCGTGCCGACGCCGTGCCACCGGTTGGCTCCGACGCGATCGTCCAGGAGGCAACAACGGCGCACTTGCAAGCCATGTTGGTCGATGCTTACGCACCGGTCACCGGTGGAGGGACCGGTCGCACCGCTCGATGGGATTTGCTCGTGCCTCGACCGAATGAGTTCCGTGGCATAGACTTGTTGTTGGCCGGCGGCCTGCGGCCCGACAATGTGGCGGCCGCCATTCGCGAAGTGCATCCAGACGGCGTGGATACTGCCAGTGGGGTGGAAGACAGCCCAGGAGTAAAGTCGCGAGACCAGGTGCGGCGATTCGTGGCGCAAGTTCGGCGGGCATGGACGAGCTGAGGGAGCGACGGTGGGCGTGGTAACCAGCCGTCCGATCTGGTTGAGCGGTTGTTTGACTGAGTGAGCATGAAAACCCCAAAAAACAAAACGACCGGCGATGCGCGCCCCCATTTGTTGGACCTGGATGAAGCGGAACTCCGGGCATGGGTGCGCGACGCGGGGCAACCGGAGTATCGCGCAGGGCAGATCTGGCGGTGGTTGTATGCGGGTCGCGCTACATCGCTGGATGCGATGAGCGATCTGCCTCGTCGCTTGCGCGATCGCTTGGAGGAATCGTTTCGGCTGTGGTCGACCCATGTCGCTGAACACAAGACGTCGGCCGATGGGACCGAAAAGTACTTGTTGGATCTGGCCGACGGGGGACGCATCGAATGCGTTCTGCTACGCGACGGACCGCGTCGATCGATTTGTGTCAGCAGCCAGGTCGGCTGCGCCATGGGGTGCGTCTTCTGTGCGAGTGGCCTGGATGGCGTGGAACGGAATCTGTCGCGGGGCGAAATCGTGGAACAGATGTTGCGGTTGCAACGATTGTTGCCCGCCGAAGAACGACTGAGCCACATCGTGATGATGGGGATGGGCGAGCCACTGGCCAACCTTGACAATGTTCTGACAGCCTTGGACGTCGCGCGCTCGCCCACGGGGTTGGGCATCAGTCCCCGTCGCATCACCATTTCGACGGTGGGGCTGCCAGCAGCCATCCGGCGTTTGGCCCGTCATGCCCATCCCTACCACCTGGCCATCAGTTTGCACGCGCCCAACGACGCCTTGCGAAATCGCATCGTCCCGATTAACTCCCGCGTCGGTATCCGTGAAATCATGGCTGCCGCCGACGACTACTTCGCCGCCACGGGACGCCGACTGACGTTCGAGTATGTCTTGCTCGACGGCATCAACGATTCCCCTCAATGCGCTCGGCAACTGGCCAGTTTATTGCGCGGTCGCGTTAGCATGCTGAACGTTATCCCCTACAATCCTGTGGCTGGACTACCCTACCGGACACCTGACCCGGCGCGACAACTCGATTTCCGCGATGTGCTGGAAGCCGCCGGCGTCAACGTGCAGTTTCGGCAGCGGAAGGGGGACAGTATCGATGCGGCTTGCGGTCAGTTGCGGCGAAATCGCGATGCGGCAGATGCCCACACGACGCACTAAGTCATAGGGCGAGCACCATGGCAATCGACGGCAAAGGCGGTGGGGCGTTGGAGTTTGCTTGACCCAGCCCGATTACCACGAAAGGACGTATCGCATTGGCGCACATCCGAATTGGAACGCGAGGAAGCAAACTGGCGCTGTGGCAAGCCGAATGGGTGGCTGGCCAGTTGACCGCTCTGGGGCATGCCATCGAACTGGTGCAGATCCAGACCGAGGGGGATCGATCCAGCCAGTCCCTGCGCGTCGTTGGCGGTCAAGGAGTCTTCACCAAGGCGATTCAGCATGCCTTGCTGGACGAACGGGTCGATGTGGCCGTGCACAGTTTGAAGGATCTTCCGACCGAACCGATTCCCGGTCTGGTCCTGGCGGCCGTGCCCGAGCGCGAATCGACGGCCGATGCCTTGTTGTCGCGCGGCGGCCTTGGGTTCGAGGAACTTCCTGTCGGCGCGCAGATCGGCACTGGCAGTCTGCGTCGAGCGGCCCAACTGCGGGCCTGGCGACCGGACCTGGTAATCGCCGATATCCGCGGAAACGTCGATACCCGCATTCGCAAGATGCAATCCGGCCAGTTCGATGCGATAGTGCTGGCCCACGCCGGGTTGAAACGGTTGCAGTTGGAGGCGTGCATAACACAACTCTTGCCAAGCGACAGGATCCTACCAGCGATCGGCCAGGGCGCGCTGGGGATCGAGTGCCGTAAGGACGACGCGGAGACTCGATCCGCAATCGCCGCATTGGACCACCCTCCCACGCACTCCGCAGTGCGGGCCGAACGATACGTCCTGCGTAAGCTGATGGCCGGTTGCCTGGCGCCCATCGCCGGTGTGGGGCAGGTCAGCGATGGACGTTTGCGAGTCACCGTGCGTGTGTTGGCACCGGATGGCTCGCGGTGCGTGGAGGCGGCTGCCGAAGGGGCGTGGAGTGATCCCGAGGAGGTCGCCGAGCAGGCTGTTGACCAGTTGCGGGCCGCCGGCGCAGAAGAGATGATTCGTGTTGCTACACAGCCACGACGTCCGTGATACTATTGCCCGGAGACGCTACGGTACCAACGACCGCATGGCGCGTTGCTAGCCTGTCCGGCCGAAGTGCGTTCACCCTATCTTCCAACCATGGAACCGACATGATGTTGCAGGACCCGCCACGGAGCCCCTACGACTGGCAGTTCCACTTTCTCGGCTTCCCCGTGCGCGTTGCCTGGGGATTCTGGGTGGTCGCCGCTCTGTTGGGCTGGGACTGGAGCCGTGCTTTGAACCGAGGTGCTGCGGCCGCCGAAATTGGTACGCCCGGTGCGCCATTGCTGTTGGCCATATGGATATTGGCGGTGTTCGTCTCCATCCTTGTGCATGAACTCGGCCATGCCATCGTCATGCGGCGGTATGGCATGAGTCCGCGCATCGTGTTGTACCATTTCGGTGGGCTGGCCATTTCTGACTTCGGTGCCTGGAACGCCGCCCGCCGGACGTATACTGGTCCGCTGCAACAGATTTTCATTTCGGCTGCGGGGCCCGGCTTGCAACTGTTGCTGGGCGGGGCAGTCATCGCCGGAGCCATCGCGCTCAATGTCCCAGTGGAACTAATGGGATTCGTCCTGCACCAAGGCGCGATCGGTTCATCGATTTTGCCCTACGCGATCGTCGATGCCTTGATCTTCCCCAGCATTTTCTGGGCGCTGTTGAATCTCTTGCCCGTGTTGCCTCTGGACGGTGGGCATATCACCGAGAACGTTCTGGCGTTATTCCGCATCGGCAACGCATCGTATTTGGCTCAGGTCGTTTCCCTGGTGGTCGCCGCCTTGACCGGACTATGGTTCCTGCGTGGTGGCAATATGTTCGCTGGCTTGATGTTCCTGATGATGGCAGCCAGCAACTGGCAGCAAATGCAAGGTGGCTTCCCGCGGTACTGAGCGGAAACAGCATGATACACCTGAGACATCAATGCATTCCGGAGGCCGGTTCTGGTGTATGCCGGCCGCATAGGAAAACGGTCGACAACCCAGGGATGGTACGGTGCCGAATCGGCTGCAGAGGCCGCGCGGAGGGGCCAAGAGCCACG
>RFIQ01000408.1 GCA_003695565.1 Planctomycetota bacterium
GATGTGGTACACACTCTGCGTCAGCGTTTCCACTTCCGCCAAGGCTTCCTCTCGTTCGGCCTGATACCGTCGGGCCAGGGCGCGCAAATAGGGAAGCACCCGAGTTCCCTGCGGATCTTGCGTTAGAAACTCTCCCAGCCGTTGCGCGTTCGCGTCGAGCAGGTCTACGACTTTGCTCAAACCGGTCAGCGCGGAATCGTGAATGCACTGTTGCAGCACTTGTGCGGAGACATTGACACTGTTGAGCGTGTTGCCGATATTGTGCAAGACACCAGATGCAACTTCGGCCATGCCAGCCAGACGGGATGATTCGACCAGTTGTTGATGCAAACGTTCGCGTTCGCTCTCTGCTCGCCGACGCTCCTGAATCTCAACCTGCAGTTCACAGTTGGCGCGTTCCAATTCATCGGCTTTTGCTTCCAGCTCTGCATAGAGTGCCAACACGCCCTTGTTGGTCGCTTCCAGTTCAGCATTGACACGCCGCAGTTCATCTTCTCGGTGCTGAAGTTGTTCCGTCAACCGCAGCAATTCCTGTTGGTCGCTGCGCACCGCATCGTATGCGCTTTGCGGTTCGACCGTCCGGAACCGTTCGGCGATCTGGTGCCAATGAGCCGTTTTCAGAGGAATCCCCGGGGGCATGTCAAAACCGATCAGCACCTCGATTCCTCGATCCGGGTAGGAGCGGAGGTCGAAATACTCTGCCAATTCACTGGCCACCTCCAACTCGGTTTTCTCGGCGTTGGCTGGCGTGGCCGCACTGGAAATATCCAATGTCGGTGTGGGGTGGGAACAATTGCCAACACCTTGCTCGGCAACCCGCAGCATCCATACAGGTTGAACAGGATCCAAGTAGACCCACACCTCGACGCGTCCACCGGCCGTGCGTTTCCAGGCGTTGCGAATCACTTCGGAGCAGGCCGTGGTCAATGAGGCCAATCGACGCGACTCGATGCCTGCGGTCTGCGCGATCTGGCGGGCCCGCTGACGCGCCACCACCACATCTTGCTCGTAGCGCAGATCCATCTCGAACAAACCAACGCACAGACTTGATCGTTTTGCGAGGAGTGCCAATCCAATCATGCTCGGGCTCCCATCGGAAAAGCCGGCTGCAGCACTAGGACGGTGGCATCGTCACGCCCACGGGAAAAGTCGCGCCACAACCTGGCTGCCTGGCAAATTGGCGACACCATACGCCTCGGTTCGCTCGAGGAAAAACTACTGCGACTGGTAAGTCCGTCGGAATGCATCACCAAGGTTGCCGAGGGATGCCATCGATAGGAAAACACACGCACAGTACGCGCCGCTGCGCCGACAATACCGTCAAGTGAAATCATGTGCTGGGTATTCTCGCCGTCTCGTTCGATGCGAGCCGATATATTGCCGATTCCAGCAAACTGCACTTCGCCCGAACGATGATCGATGCGCGCAATGGCCGCAGCGGCTCCGCGTGTACCGCGAAGTCGCGCATGCATGTGCTGCAACATGCTTTCCACGTCGCACGCCATGCAATCGCGGGCCGTGGCTGTAGCGAGTTCCGCGGCGCGGGCGGCACCGTCCCCATGCCCCAACCCGTCGACGACGACGCAGGTCGCGTAATGGTCATCGCAATGCACCAACCAATCGTCGCCGCAACGCGTTTCACCCGAGAGAGGTAGATTGATTGCGCCGATGGCCCAGTCGGCTGCAACTCCTGCAACCGAAGACTGGTCGCTCCGGGAGTTGCGACCGAAGACTGCGGCCACAATGGTGCCGTCACCGGGACGGGAAAAGATGTCTAGAGTATCTGCCAGTCGCGCCGCCGCTCCCAGACCGTTCCCGCAGGTGCCCGCAGTGGAAAAGCCGTCTTCCAAGCAAGCGGCTACATCATGCATCCCCGCACCGCGATCGACGGCAACGATATGCAGCCCTTGCTCGAAGGCATCAGCGTGGATCAACATGTGCCCGGCTCCCGCATGTTTAACGATATTGCTGGCCAGTTCCGTGGCCACGATGGAAATATCGGAAATGCGATCGGAATCGAAGCCGAGCTGTGCGGCTAATCCGGCGGCTAACCGACGGCATCCGCCGACGTCGGCGCGTTGCCGAATCGTCACCTCGGTAGTCTGGCGGACACGCACATCTGGTAAGGTTGCGGGCAACATGAATCATTTCCATCGAATAACAGTAACGGTTGTTCCCTGTCCGGGCGCCGACTGAATTGCAAAGTCATTTACCAATCGTTTGGAACCACTCAATCCCAATCCCATTCCTCCTCCGGTTGTATACCCATCGGTCATGGCCATTTCGATATTCTCGATACCGGGGCCGGAGTCGCGAAAGGTAAGTTGGAGACCGATGAGGCCGTTCCGCTCCACTCGTTCGAATTCGGTTTCACCGCCCCCACCGTACTTGAGCATGTTCCGCGCAAGTTCGCTGGCGGCAGTTACGATCTTGGTCTGATTGACCAGACTCAGTCCGATTTCGGCAGCCATTGTGCGAACTCGCTGCCGAACCCGAACGAGATCCTCCTCGCAGGCCACCTGCAGCCGCTCAATGGTCGATGCTGGCATGGCCCGACGCCTCCTCTTCCGGGGACCCTTCGCGCAACAATTGCATACCTCGTTCGACATTCAATGCCGTTCGGACTCCTCCCAGGGACAATCCCAGTTCAACCAGGGTAATGGCCACAGCCGGCTGCATCCCCACCAGTACCGTTTCGGCATCCATGACGCGAGCCATCGATGCGATTTCCCCGATCAGCCTGCCGATAAAGGAATCGACCAGGTCCAGCGCAGAAATATCTATCAGTACTCCCCGCGCTCGGGTGCGGCGAATCTGGTGCATCAAGTCATCCTGCAAGGTCATGGCCAGCCGGTCGTGCATGTCCACCTGGATCGTGACCAACAACAGGTCATGCAGTTTTAGAATCGGAATACGTTCCATTGCCTTGCTTCCTATTGATTGCAGGATTCGACTTTGCATCCTCGCCGACGGAATGCCAGTTTCAATGCATCGGCCAGACTAGCTTTGGTGGCCACGGATCCAATATCGATTCCTAAATGCACAATCGTTTGCGCAATCGTCGGGCGAACCCCGCTGATGATACATTCCGCTCCCATCAGCCGCGCGGCAGCAACCGTCTTCAACAAGTGCTGCGCCACCAAAGTGTCCACCGTGGGCACACCGGTAATGTCGATAATGGCGATCTCCGCATGGTTCTCAACGATGGAAGTCAACAAGGATTCCATTACAGTTTGCGTCCGCTCGCTATCCAAAGTACCGATCAGTGGCACAGCGGTAATACCATCCCACAACTGGATCACTGGCGTCGACAACTCCAACATCTCCTGTTGCTGGCGACGGATGGTTGCTTCGCGATTCGCTTGCACGACTTCCATCGTGTACAACGCCCAACGATCGATGACCTGATTGACCTGTTGCCAGGATTCCAACCACCGTCCGTCGCTCCCGCCGACCCGTTGCATCAGGCTGGCTAGAGGCCTTTTGAGGGCCATCAGGAACTCGGCCGTATCTACGGGTGAGAATCCCCATTCAGCCTGCCGATTCGACAGTTCCACCAGAAACTCTCGCATCGCTCTCCATTCCGTACCCTGCAAGTCGATCTGCGCGCTCTCGGCCAAACCTGCCACGAGCAAACGCAGGAATTCAGCAGCATCGGGGCGAGCCTTCGGCCCCGCTTGAGCCAGGTCTGCTACTTCCGCCAGACTGGCCATCCATTCATCCAGTAATTCATCGCCGTGTTCCTTGATGATCGTTGCTGCAACTCCCGCCAAGGGTAAGGACTGAACTGACATGTATCTCTCTCCAAAAAAAGGGAAACAGGAATTAATTTGAGACTGCAGCATCATTACAGACGATTAGGCGGCCTTCCGGAGGCGCGCCGTGTGCAAGGTCGTGGTGGTTTTCGCGCGCTGTTGTGTTCGCTCCTCGCGTTGCATGTCCAAGGCGATCCGCCGATTGATGTTTTGTTGAGTCCGAACGCGGTAGACAGTCTTTTGCATTTTGCGGTGGCGGCGGTAGCCTCGTTCCACGGCGTTAGATGTTGACGGCAGCAGTTTGTCGTCAAGGAATGTCAGTGACTTCTCCAGGTTGGGCGAGAACAGTTTTTGCAGTGTCTTACCAACCTTTTTGAAGCGACGAACCCGGCGTCGGAGCTTGGCCAGCTTCTCCAGTGCGGTGTCCGTCCGACAGCGACGGTCGAACAGACGATAGACCTCATCCATGATGTCGCGTAATGTTCGCAATTCAGGCCGGCCCCGCGCGATGTACTGGATCGTTCGCCGCTGGGTGGGAGTCAAGTCGTGTCGAACAAAGAGGTGACGATGCTTAAAGAGTTCCCCGACCTTCTGGTGGATCCGTGTGCGACGCCGCGCCGTTTTACGGGCGGCGACCGTGGACGGCCGGCCGCGGCCGAGTTTTGGTTTTGTGGCGGCCAACTCTTTCCGAATCCTGGCGACCGTACGCAGCACCGCCTTGGTCAGTTCCTTGATGGCATGAAACTCGCAAAGCTGATGGGGCACATTGCCGAAAACC
>RFIQ01000034.1 GCA_003695565.1 Planctomycetota bacterium
GGGCATTTATCGAGAAGATGGATGACGACTTCAATACCGCCGGGGCGATCAGCGAGTTGTTCGAGTTCTCCCGCGCCATCAACCGCTTCATCGACAGCGAGAAATTGGAAGAGGCCGAGCAACGGACCGACGCAAAGATCGAGGTGCTGACCACGGCCATGAGCGCCTTGCGCGAAATGGGCGCTGTGTTGGGGTTGTTCATCAAACCGCCGCGTCAACAACCCAGTTCCGGAGATAGCGATCTGGTCCAACGCTTGATGGAGCTGATTATTCGCCTGCGAGCCGCGGCGCGGGCCCGAAAGGATTTTGCCACCAGCGATGCCATCCGGGACGGCCTGGCCGAGCTGGGGATCACCCTGCAAGACATGAAAGACGGAACGACGTGGGAACGAAAATCCTAGGTATCGACCCGGCCCTGGGAACTACCGGGTATGGGCTGGTGCAACAAGATGCCGATGGAAAATGCACCGTGGTCGACGCCGGCATCGTGCGCTGCCGCCGCGACCGGGCGCTGGAGTTGCGGTTGCTGGAATTGCACGAAGGCGTGGTGGGACTCATCAATGAGTTGCATCCCGATGCGATCGCTGTGGAACAACTGTATACGCACTACAGCCGACCGACTACGGCCATCCTCATGGGGCACGCCCGCGGTGTGATTTTGCTGGCGGCCGCCCGCGCTGGGATTCCCGTGAGTTCCTACGGGGCCACGCAAGTCAAAAAGACACTGACCGGCAATGGCCGCGCGCCGAAAGATCAGATGCAATTCGCTGTCAAGGTGCAGCTCGGCTTGGCCCGGTTGCCGGAACCGGCCGACGTGGCCGATGCCCTGGCAGTGGCGCTGACCCATTGCCACGTCGCACGACTCGAAGGAACGGTTTTCGAATCATGATTACCAAAGTGACCGGTCGGTTGGTGGCCCTGGGCGAGGAAGCGGCCACGCTGGAAATCCCGCCCATGGAATACGAAGTGCTCATCGCCGAATTCACGCGTCGCCATTTGCAGTCCAGCGTGGGCCAGGAAATCAGTCTGCATACCTTGCACTACCTGGAAGGGAATGTGAGTTCCGGCGGGCGATTGACGCCGCGGTTGGTGGGGTTCCTCAGCACGCCGGAACGCGATTTCTTCGAATTGTTTTGTTCGGTCGACGGCGTGGGGGTCAAGAAAGCGCTGCGGGCCATGACGCAACCGGTGCAGGATACAGCCGTCATGATTGAACAGCAGGATGCCAAGGGCCTGTCGAGCTTGCCGGGAATCGGCCCGGCGACCGCCGAACGGATCATCGCCAAACTGCGTCGCAAGATGCCCAAGTTCGCCCTGCTGGTGCGGCGCGGGGCTCCGGCCGGCGCCGAACCGGTCCGCGACTCGGTCGTGGAGGATACCTACCAGGCGTTGTTGGCTCTGGGACACAGCGAATCGGATGCGCGACAACTGATCGAACAAACGCTGGCCGCAGGCGAAAAATACAAAGACGTCGAAAGTTTGTTGCAGGCGATCTATCGCCGCCAGTTCGGTCAATGATCTCGCTCGCCGCGCGCCGCCCTGGTCGCCTGCTGGCGCTGGCGGGGGCGCATTGCGCCTGACCCGTTTGCGTCGCGCTGCGCCCGGGGGATTGCGAGATGCGGCAGTCTTGACCTGTCGCGTCGTGCGCACGTTCTAGCACCGCGGTCGCCGTGGTCTGTTCCAGAGCGGCCCCCGCGATAACCGTGGATTGATATAGCAATTGCATCAGGAATTGCCTTACAAGAACATGGTCCGAGTATGAATCTTTGTAACCGAACGATTCGCGAGGAATGAGGAACGCTGTTGAGCGAGGTAGGCATGGATCGATTGTATCGCACGCTGGGCTTCGCAGTCCTGGGTTGGGTATCCATGGCTGCCTCCCTGGCCGGGCAGGAATTGCGGCTCTCGCCGCCCAGTTCGGCAAACAGTGCGGCGGACGGGGACGCGTCACCAACCGCCCAGCTTTCTGCCAAGCGGGAACAGATTAACGCCGAATTGCGGGTGGCCATGCGCCAAGCCCAAGAGCAGCAGTCGGCGGAAGCTGCGGCCCAGCCGGATCCGAATGTCGAGTTGCTCAAGCAGATCGAATCGGTGGTCGCGCAGCAACAAACCGTACAGAATACCTTGCTCGATCTCGAGCAGCAGGTCCAGCAGCTCGAACAGCAGATCAAGGCCGCCCAAGCCGGCCAACTCGATCTCCAGCCCCCCTTTTCGCTGCAGCTCTACGATCAGATCAAGGATGAGTTGGATTCTCTCGCCAAGCAAGAGGAGATCCAGGCTGCTGCCAAGGCCTCGGCACAGGAAGCCGTGGATCGGGCCAAGTCGGTGGCTGATGAAAAACAACAGCAACTGCGGTTGCTCAAAGAGCAATTGGGCGACGCGCGCTCTCCCGAACTGGAAACCGCTGAACTGGCGGCGCGGCTGGCTGACGAAACGTTGAAACTGCGTCGCGATGAGCTCCGGGTGGAAGAATTGAATGCCCAGGTTCGATCGCTGCGCCAGACTCTGGCTAAGCTGCGCCTCGATGCACTGGCCGGTCGAGTCACGTTCGATCGAGATGACCTGAGCGGTGTGTTGGCGGAAATCGACAAGCGAGAGGACGATTTGCGCCGCCAACTCGCCCTGCTCGAATCCGAACTGAGCTACGCGGAGCAGAGCTGGATGGCCGCCAAAGCACGCCTCGATGCGCAAGCCAATCCGCCTCGCAGCCTGGTCGAGGAGGTCAACGCCAAGAAGGCCAAGCAGCAATTGATCCAATTGCAGATCGGCCTGATCAACCAGCAGATCCAACGGTTGGCACCCTTGCGGGTCACCTGGCAACGCCGCTACGCGCTGCTCAACGAAAGCGTTTCGCGCCAGGATCGCATCGCCTGGCGCGAGGAAACGGCCGAGTTGATCGAGCAACTGCAACGCGAACAGAGGCAGCGTCAATTGAAGGTCGATGAAGTTCGCTCGGCCATCGTGGCGGTCGACCGGCAATTGGAATCACTGGGCTCTGATGAATCCGATACCCGTCGGTGGCTTCAACAGCGCCGGTCCACGCTGAATTCTCAAATCGAGTTGCTCAACGATAGCATCCTGTCGATTGTGACTTACGAACGCGTTCACCAAAAGCTGCTGGACGAGCTCACCGCGGACAGTGGACCTCGCCTGCGTGAAATGGCGGAACTTGCCTGGTATTACACCAAACGCATTTGGAATACCGAACTGTATAACGTCGACGACAATCCGATCACCGTCGGGAAAATCGTCACCGGATTATTGCTCCTATTGTTCGGGTACCTGGCTTCCTGGTGGCTCAGCAGCGCCCTTGGCAATCGACTTCCGCGCTTCGGCGTGGCCGAAGCGGCCGCCCATGCCATCCAGTCGCTCGCATTTTATTGTTTTCTGGTCGCGTTCGCGCTGATGTCCTTGAAAATGGTCAACGTGCCGTTGACCGTGTTCACATTCTTAGGCGGTGCAATCGCTATCGGCGTCGGGTTCGGCAGCCAGAACATTCTGAATAATTTTATCAGCGGTCTGATCCTGCTGGCCGAACGGCCGATCAAGGTGGGAGATCTGATTCAATTGGACACGCTGTACGGCAATGTCAAACATATCGGAGCGCGCAGCACCCGAATTCGCACGGGTGACAATCTGGAAATCATCGTTCCAAATAGCAAGTTTCTCGAAAACAATGTCATCAATCTCACCCGGGGCGACGACCGGCTACGGACACGTATCGTGGTAGGGATTGCATATGGCTCGCCCGTGCGCAAGGCCCTGGAATTGCTCGAGCAAGCCGCCGAGCAGCATTCGGCAGTCCACGAACGCCCTAAGCCGTTCTGCATCTTTGCGGACTTCGGGGACAACGCGTTGATCATCGAGCTACTATTTTGGATTACGGCTCGCACCGAAACGCAACGTCGTCGGGTCGAGAGCGAAATACGTTTGTCGGTCGACGACCTGTTCCGGGAGCACGGGATCACCATCGCCTTTCCGCAGCGCGATTTGCACCTCGACACACTCAAGCCGCTGGAGCTCAGGATTCTTGGCGATGGCGAAGGTGGCA
>RFIQ01000409.1 GCA_003695565.1 Planctomycetota bacterium
CTGCTGGCCCGCTACCCCTCGATTTACGATTTAATGCACAACGCGAACCTGGTAGCGCCGACGCAATACGGTCGGCCGGTCTTGGGGTGGCAACCGCGGATCAGCCGCATGGTCACTTCGGCAGCGGGCAAAGGGTGGGCATTGCTGCCCGCGACGGCCGGGGTGATCGATCCGATGCACAGCACAGGAATTGCCCACGGGCTGTGGGGCGTGTGGCGTGTGGCCCGCTTCCTGCTTAGCGG
This sequence comes from Planctomycetota bacterium, assembly GCA_003695565.1. Taxonomy (GTDB): domain Bacteria; phylum Planctomycetota; class Planctomycetia; order Pirellulales; family Pirellulaceae; genus Aureliella. Next base: position 243 of record RFIQ01000409.1, read on the forward strand.
TTCTTTGGCCGATCGATCCGAGTACGGTCGCACGGTCGCAGCCGAACTCCAGTGGATCGATCGGCTGGTGGCGGCCGCCTACCGCGGAATGCCGCACGGCATGGATCTGTTCGCTGCAGCGGCCAGTTTCTATTTCCTGGCAGCAATACACTCCGAACGCAGATTGGCGCAGCAGGGCCAGCTCCCCCAGGGCTTTCTGATGCACCGCGACGACCAACTCCAGGCCGCCGTGAATTGGTTCCTGCAAGAACTCGGCTCCGCGCCGCAATCGATGGAACGTGCCGACAGGCACCGCATCATCAGCGCTGTCCGTCAGCGCATTGCCCCATGGAACGACGTCGGTTTGCTCGACCCCGCACTGGGCAATCGGATCGCGCGCGCCGCAGCCCCGAAGTGACTATTCGCAAGCTGACGAACTCGCCTACCCCCCCGCAGAGCTACCCGATTCGTAAACTTCATGCCCCCGGTGGGCCCCACGTGGGATATCCCGGAGAATGTCGTTTGCACACGCCTCCTATGTGCCGATATACTTGTGTGTGAGCGAATCTATTCCCGGACCAGTCGCTGTTTGCCAGCAGGCGCGCGGCGGTCGACGGACGCGGTCTTCTTAACACATTGTTACCGCGCCCCGAACCATTGAATTGAGCGGAGGTTTCAAACCATGAACGCAATTCGCAAACAGGCGGCCGCGGCGCGGCGACGATTGCTGGCAGAGCGGTTCTTCTGTTACTTGCCGTGGACGATGACCTCTGCGTTGGTCGTGGCATCGGTGGGAGCAGCCATACCTAAGCTGGTCCACTTACCGGTCGACCCATCCATCTGGTTGGCTGGCTGGATCGGTGGCGCCTGTGCGCTGGGCTTACTGGTCAACGTCGTGCTGACGCTGGTCCAGCGTCCCACCTTGGCGGATGCTGCAGCCGAAATCGACCGCCGGTTCGGGCTCCGCGAGCGGTTGTCCAGCGCTTTATTGCTGACTGGCGAGGATCGGGAAACGGAACTGGGCGCGGCATTGGTTGCCGATGCGGAGCGTCGTGCTGAGCAAATCGATGTACGAGATAAATTCCAGTGGGGTGTTCGTCGACGCCTGTTGGTTCCCCTATTGCCGGCCCTTCTGGCAGCCGCACTGACGTGGGTACCCGATCGGCCGGCTGAACAACAGATGGCCCAGGTCGATCCCCAAACGGTGACGCGAGTGAAGAACTCGATCAAGCCCTTGGTCGAGCAAGTGAAGAAGAAGCGGGAATTGGCGGAGAAAGAAGGGCTGAATGCCGCAGCGGACTTATTCCGCAAACTGGAAGGCGACCTGGCGAAGCTGCAGAAGGACACCAAACTGGATACGAAGCAGACGTTGGCCAAGCTGAACGACATCAAACAGCAACTGGCCGACCGCATGAAGGAACTGGGGGATGCCGATGCCCTGAAGAAAAACCTGCAGAATCTAGAAAAGCTCGATGCCGGGCCGGCCGACAAACTGGCTGATGCCATGAAGGAGGGCGATTTCGAAAAGGCGGAAAAGGCGCTCGAGGATCTGCTGAAGCAGTTGCGCGAAGGCAACATGTCGGCCGAGGACATGAAGCGGTTGCAGAAGCAGTTGCAGCAGTTGCAACAGGCCATGGCCGAAGCAGGCCAGGCGCATGAACGGGCCAAACAGCAGTTGCAGGAACAGATCGAACAAGCCCAGAAGTCGGGTGATATGCAAAAGGCCGCTCAGTTGCAACGAAAACTGGAACAGTTGCAGGCCAAGGATGCCACCATGGCGCAGATGCAACAAATGGCACAGGCCATGAGCCAGGCATCGCAGGCGATGCAGCAGGGCAAACTCGGCGAAGCCCAGGAGGCCATGGAGTCCCTAGCGGCACAGCTCGATCAAATGAATACATCTGATGCTCAGCTCGAGGAGTTGGACGATCTGCTCGATTCGCTGTCGGCCAGCAAATCGATGATGATGTGCAAGCAATGCGACGGCCAGGGATGCTCCACGTGCATGGGCAGCAGCATGATGTCCATGATGAGTGATTACGGCCAGGGGCAAGGGCAGGGAGCCGGCGCCCGCTCGGAAGAAGAGGATGACGTCGATTTCTTCGATTCACGCGTGCGCGATCAGATGCGGCGAGGGGAAACTGTCTATGGAGGCAAAGTCGGCGGGGCGAACCGCAAGGGAGTCAGCCTGGTCGACGTCCAGCAAGCGGTGCTGACCAGTTTGACCGAGGAACCGGAACCCTTGGACGACACGCCGTTGCCCAAGGCCCAGCGAGAGCACACCCGCGACTTCTTCAACATGCTGCGCGAAGGAAAACCGGAGTAGGGTGGGTGCATCCCCTCTGGCGGAACCACGCTGGTTCGTCCGCAGGCTGAGAAAGGCATCGGCAGCCCTCATCAGCGCCCGTCCGGTCGCCGGGCCGCCGATCCACCATCAGAGCCCCCATCACTATCGGTCCGTTCAGGCATTGAAGGCCCGCAACAACCGCCGACCGCGGTAGATGCAGGTGGCCACTTCCGGCGTCATCGCCTCCGGGCCGCTGCCCGACGGCAGGGCCAGCACGCCATCGCCATCGGCCACGATGCACAAGCTTCGCCCCTCCTGTTCCGCCCGCGCCACCAGGGTCACTGTTTGGAAGAAGAAGGCCAGCGCGATCGGTTGGATCGACGCGAATCCCTCACGTTCGGCCACCCGAACCAACCGTTCCAGCTCCGCCCGCTGATCCGCGTTCATCCCATGGACTGGCACTTCGAAGATCTCCGGGTGCTCGGCGTGCCATCCCGCCATGGCTGCGTAGATGTCGTCGACCGGTAGATTGCCCAGGTCGGCTTGGAACGCCATGGCGACCGGCCCCGCCAAACCGATGTTGCTGAACGTCCCCCCGCCAGGCAATTGGTAGGTAAACCGGAACAACCAACACGGTTGAGGTTCATCGAATCCCGGCCAGTACTGGGTGCGTGCGTCGACCAGTTCCATCTCAGCCGGTGGGAATCCGAACTGGTCCGGTGCAGCCAGCCAGGCCGCCAACTCGGATTCGGCAAGCGCTTGGGGCTCTCGGTAGGCTTCGTCGATCTCCTCGGCGATACCCAGCTC
>RFIQ01000410.1 GCA_003695565.1 Planctomycetota bacterium
CGAAGGCCGTCGAAATCGCCACCTCCAGTGGAACGGTTCCGGCTGCATTTACGGCCGGCACGGATCAATCCGTCTCGTCGGTCAACGAGGCGTCGGGAACCAACGCAGTCGACGAACCGGTTGTGGGCATGGATTTGCCGAGCCTGTTGGCATACGTCGGCGGGCAACATCCGGCCGTGGGACAGGCGCGGTGGCGTGTGCAAGAGGCCTACGCCGAACTGGATCAAGCGCGGGCCATGTGGTTGCCAACTCTGCAGGCTGGGATGAGCTACCATCGGCACGACGGGAATTACCAGGCCAGCAATGGAGCCATCGTGGATGTCAACCGAAACTCGCTCCAGTACGGTTTGGGAGTCGGTGCGGTTGGAGCCGGCACGACCCCCCGGCCCGGAGCCCTGGTTCAGTTTCATCTGGCCGATGCCCTATTCGCGCCGGAAATCGCCGAGAAGACTGCTTGGGCACGGGGACATGCCGCCGGCGCGGAAATGAATCGCCAACTCCTGAACGTAGCGGTGGCCTACCTGCGGTTGCTGGAAGCACAGCAGATCTTGAGCGTAATGGAAGATGTGAGGTCCAACACGGCAGCCGTGGCCAAGCTGACCAGCGATTTCGCTGAAACTGGGCAAGGATTGCAGTCGGACGCGGATCGGTTGAGTACGGAATTGCAATTAGTCGATAGCCGGCGGTTGGCGGCCCAACAGCAGATCGAAATCGCCACGGCCGAGCTGGTTCAAGCGCTGAGCTGGGATTCGCCGGCCAGAATCGTGCCCACCGATCCGTCGGTAGTCCCTTTCCATTTAGTCGCTCTGGATACTCCTCGCGAGTCACTGATTGCAACCGGCCTGGCCCAACGTCCCGAGCTGAAGGAAGCCCAGGCGTTGGTCGCCGCGGCCATCGCGGCCTACCGCCGGGAACGATCTGCTCCCTTCGTCCCCAGTGTGCTGCTGGGGTTCAGCGCCGGCGGATTCGGTGGCGGCTTGGGGAGCGGAGTCGACAACACCGACAGCCGCTACGATTTCGATGCGGCCGTGGCCTGGCAGGTCCGCAACTTGGGGTTGGGCGAAAAAGCGGCTCGACGTGGCGCCGTGGCCCGACTCCAGCAGGCCCGATTCGAAAAAGTGGAACGCATGGACAGCATCGCTCGCGAAATCTCCACGGCGCATGCCAAAGTCGTTTTTGCGCATCAGCGCATTGAAACCACTCGACGGGCCGTGGAGACAGCTCGCAGTTCGTATGTGCTCAACGTCCAACGGATTCGCGACGGTCACGGGTTGCCGGTCGAGGCGTTGCAGTCCATCCAGGCGTTGGAAGCCGCCCAGCGAGCTTACGTGCAAGCAATTGTCGAACACAACATCGCGCAGTTCGAATTGCAGTACGCGCTCGGCTGGCCCGTTTGCTTCGCCGAGTAACCGACGGGGAAACCAGTACGCACGGTTACGGCAACCGCAGCGGCGGTGCCGGTTGCACATGCCGACCGGACGACTGCTGCGGGACCGTCCGACTGGCGCGACTGGTCGTCTGGTCCGACGCCATCGCAGGGCTGTCGGGGGACGAGAACTGGGGAGTCTGGGCCGACGCCGCCACCACTTCGCTGGCCGCCAGTTCAGCCGTGTAGTACTCGAAAGGCACGCGCTGGTCGCGCTGCACCTCCGCGCAATTCGGTCCGTGTTTCAGGCCATGCCGGCGGCAGCACGACGTGCAGATGACGCGTATCGACCAATCGTAGTGACAGACCGTTCGCTCTTGAGATACCTCCTTGAGGACGCACACGGTGCGTACACCTCCACAACGCCGCTTGCATTCCCATGGCAATTTGATGCCCGGAATGCAGATTTCTTTGGCTTCCACGTCAAAACACGTCACTTCCTCCTTTTCCTGCTTCACTGACAACACGCAAACCTTCTTGCCGCACATGCAGCAGGTCTGGCTGCCGTGCTGCGCCCAGGCATGGTTGCCGAATGCCAATAAACTGAGGAATCCTATTGCAAGTCGTTGTATGCGTTGCATGGGTGGGTGCCTTTCTCAGGAACTGAATGCATCGGATGATGATGATCGGATCGGAACGCGGATCACCAGATCGGATCTACCAGCGGCATGGCTGGTAGGCCCGCCAGAGTGAAGAATCAGAAATCTGCCATGAACCGTGTGCCGAGGATGGTGTAATTGCCGCCATCGAAACCGTTGACCAGGGCGTGGTCTTTGATATCTCCAAAGATCAGGTTGGTTTGCACTTTGGAGTACGCGGTCCAATACCAATTCAAGCCCAGGGTGTAGCTGTGCCCGACTCCGCCCCGAATGTCTTCGTCGGTCAGATCGATGAAGTCGTAGCGACCGGCAATCTGCCAGGCACCCCAGCCGCCGCCCAAGCCACCGCGCCCGCACAGGCGGTTGACCAGGAAGAAGTTTTCGAACGGTTTGGCTCGATCCAGCGTACCCGTTCGGCGATTCCAGGCCATGTGTTCGCCCGTCAAGAAATAAGCGGCGTAGACGTAAAACCCGTGGAAAAACAGGTCGGGACCAGTCCCCGGTGTGACGTTGTCCCGTTGCATGAAGTTCGCCATGTATTCTCCAGTGATCTGCAGCGAACCCAGGTTCAGGACGCTCTCCACTGCCAGGATTTCGTACCAGTTCGCTCCCGGAATCCGACCGGTGTCCAACCAGCGCGAGTCGCTGCGAGCCAGCGGGCGCGTGCGGAAGCGGGCTTCATTGGCGTTGGTGCTGCCCGGCAGGGGATTGCCGTCGGGATGTGCGACGGCGCCCGCGATAGCCCAGTGGAAATATCCGCGACCACCGGATGCCTCATCGTACCAAGGGGTGGCAGCCCAGCGTCCATAGCCCCCCATCTGCATGGAGTCGCCGATATAGCGACCGTCACGCGATGTGTTTTCCAGGTTGAAGATCCCCAGTCGCCAGTTGGCTGAATCGTCGTTGCGATGACCGTACAAGCACATTCCGATGCGCCGCGCGTCTTCATTGAACGACTCGACGACAAACGGACGCTCGGCGAATACGTTGAACCGCGAACTGTTGAGGTGATCCAATCCTAGAGGACGCTTCTGATTTCCGATCAAGAGCGTGTGGTTGCCCGGCAAGTTCTTCCATCCGAAGTAAAGGTCCTTGTACTCCGGTGAGTTCGGGTTGTTGAAATCGATCTGCATCCGCCATTCCATGTTGTCGGGAATGTCGCCCTTGAACTCCATGCGGATGCGGCGGAAAACGAATCGGTCCTCCGGGTCCAGGCCGAACGAGGGATCGGCCGGGTCGGGGTGTTCCAGATAACCGATCCCGGGTTCATTGTCCAGAAACCCCCAGTGATCGAAGTGGATGCGTCCCCCAAGCTTGAAAGTCGGCTTGCTTTTGGCTGCCGCCTTGGCTTTGGCGTCGGCTTCCTTTTGTGCCGCCAGTTGCTTTTCGATCTCTTGGACACGCGCTTCCAGTTGTTCTTGTAGGGGAACTGGAGGGTTCGGGGCCGCCGGTTCCAGCATCGGTCGATCGGGAGCCCCGGCGACATACAGGGGGAACTCCGGATGCGTAATCGGCTGGTGCACGTCGCTGGGCGAGACCGAGAACTGGCTTTGCCCGAAGGCCGCCGGAGCACCCAGCAGGGAAAAGGCTAGGAGGATTCCCCAGCTACTGATGTAGCCTGTCAATCGGCGGAATCCAGGTGTAAATACCGCTGTCTTCATGAACTGCTTCCTTGCTCTTGATTCTCTCTTGGATGGTCGCCGTGAATCTGGCTGGCCGTGTCTACCCTCGGGTTCCCGACCCAGCCGCTGGCCAAGCGGAACGTGCTGGTCCGGGCCCGCAATGCTAGCACTTGCCGCTCAAGTGGCACTACAGTCACCGAACTCATGGTCGGTATCGTCCAACCGTTCGGCGTGACCGGTGCGGCGGTGCTCCAGTTGCACCGAATCTTCATATTGGGAGCCCGTCCGTTCGGCGGATCTCGAGCGATCCTTAAATCTGGACCAGCCAATCGATTGCATAAAGATGCAGCAATCGATGCCGCTGTCGTGACACGGAGAACCGTTGCAATCGATGTCGATTCAACAGACCACGTAGTTTCCCACCCTGGCCGATGCTCGCCGAACTTCATTCGGTTCCGCACCCGAACTCAGCGACGGGCAAGCGGCATCGTCGAATCGCTGTCGACAGGCCATCCCATCCAAGCGGCGGCTACCGCAAACAGCAATTGTCGGCGGCGTCGGGCGGGTAGTCCCAGGGTGTCGCGCAGCCAATCGTCGGCGTCGCACATGCGGCTGGCCGAGCCGACGAAGTGTTCTCCAGACGCATCCCGGCAAGCCCGGTCGGGACCGATCGTCACGCTGCGGCCCGCGAGTTGATACACACCAGGGCCCAGCCCGGCCGCGCTGATGGCGTCGGAGACCACCGCCAACCGGTCGGTTGGAATCCAGTCCAGAAGGTTCTCGAAGAGAAGACGCGGAATGTGGAAGCCATCGGCGATCACCGTAAAACGGAGGCGTTCCCGCAAACGCAACGCGCGAAAAATGATGTTGTCGTGCCGGTCCATCACGCGGGGGCAACCGTTTCCCAAATGCGTGAACAAGGACAGGCCCGATTCGATCGCGCACTCCAACTGATCCAGCGAAGCATTGGTGTGCCCCGCCGCGACGATGATGTTTCGTTCGCGGCAAAACCGAACCATCTTCCCACCCGGATCGACCTCCGGGGCCAGCGTCACCATCCGAATCCAGGGGCCACCCGCGCGACACAGATCCTCCAGCAGCCGCAGGTCCTGAAATTTGGCATGCTGTCTTGGATGCGCCCCGATATATCCCTCTGCGGGCGAGAGAAAAGGCCCTTCGACGTGGATGCCACGAAAAACGTCCGCTGTTTCCGGCCGCTGTTCGATGGCATGCACCAAATTGCGAATGCAAGTGGTCATCGCCTCGGCGGAGCCCGTGATCACGGTGGGCAGAGCCGCCACGACTCCGTCGCGCCGCATTGCATCGGCAGCCGAGTGCAGTTGGGCGACCGACGTCGTCGGATCATTGAAGTCGATGCCGACGTATCCATTGACTTGCAAATCGACATAGCGTTTCAAGTCGGCAGCCAATTCATGATCTCTCGTGTAACGGAATGGGAAATAGCGTGGGGCGCGGGACGGTCACGCCTCCCCAGGGCTGGCGGCGGAAACATGCTCGCACGCCTGGAGTGTTTCTGGCGAAAGCAGCGATGCGCTGGGCGGGTCCAGAACCAAGACTACATCGCTGTGCTGCCGCAGAGCCGAAGCGGGGACCTGGGGTGAAATCTCGCTTTCCAGCGTGTTGCGAACCGCCTCGGCCTTACGGCGATCAGGGACCGAGCACAAGATCGTACCAGCCGACAGGATCTGCCGGATCGACATGCTGATCGCCTGCGTAGGGACGTGAGCCACCGAGTCGAACCACCCTTCGCCGACCTGCTGACGTCGACAAGCCTCATCCAGCTCCACGATCAGGTACGGATCGGTCGTTTGGAAGTCGGCAGGAGGATCGTTGAACGCCAGGTGCCCGTTCTCACCGATCCCGCATAACAGCAGGTCGATGCGTTGTCCCTGGAGACGCTCATTGGCCTCGCAAAGCAACTCGTGCGGCGGACGCGTGCCATCTAGAAAGTAGAACGAACCAATCGGGACACGACTGACGAAACGCTGCTCCAAGTAGCCACAGAACGATGCGGGGTGATCGCGGGGGATTCCCAGGTACTCGTCCAAATGGAAACCATGCACTCGGCTCCAATCGATTCCCGGCTGCTGCACGAGAGCGTCGAGGACTTCGAACTGGCTCGAACCAGTCGCGATGACCAGCCCCACCGACTCTTGCTCCTCCAACCGCTGCTTCAACGTTTCCGCCGCCAAGGAGGCGACAAATCGGCCCAACACATCCCGATCGTTGGCAATAACTGTTCGCATTCGGTTTCCCACGTGTCTTTCCACGAGTCTCGAACTTGGAGCATCTCAGATGCGCGCCAGGGCGCTGTGCACTCCGCCCGCCGGTTCGCCTTCGGAATCGCTGCCTTCGATGCATCGAAGCAGAAGTACCTAGGTGCTTCTCTTCCGGCGGCGTCTGGCACGGCAGTTGGGCGCCGTCTTGGCCAACTGATATTGACCGGCACAACCGCTCAATGTACCGACGGCGGGCCCATCATCCTAGCCGACGTCGGCGCCGAGGTGCCGGATAGTTCCCCGTCAGTCCCTGCCGGAACCGTCCTCAGAGTCGCCCGCCAGTCCCTGGCGGAACCAGAACCAGAGTCGCCCGCCAGTCC
>RFIQ01000411.1 GCA_003695565.1 Planctomycetota bacterium
GATCAAGGGCGCGGCCCCCGCGGAGGACGCGGCAGAGGCCCCGGAAGAGGACGCCGAGTAACGCGTCATCTGCATCGATCGACCACCGGCGAGGGCCACCGCATCGACTCGACCGACGCCGCGACAGACTCGACCGCTGTCAGGACCGGAAGTTTGCCGATGCGGGTAGCGGTCCAGCGGTGGTCAATCCTTGGCCGGTTGAATTTCGACCAACTGGTCCTCATCGGCCATTTTGCGAATGTCCTCGGTGATCTTCATCGAGCAATATTTGGGACCGCACATACTGCAGAAATGCGCGCTCTTGAAGGTATCCTGAGGCAAGGTTTCGTCATGGTAGCGCTGGGCCGTCTCGGGGTCCAGTGCCAGGCGGAATTGCTCGTTCCAGTCGAATTCGAACCTGGCTTTGGATAGCGCATCGTCCCGGTCCTGGGCGCCGGGCCGCTGGCGAGCGACATCCGCGGCATGCGCAGCGATCTTGTACGCTATTACGCCTTGCTTCACGTCCTCTTCGTTCGGCAACCCCAAGTGTTCTTTGGGGGTCACGTAACACAGCATGGCGGCACCGTACCACCCGGCCATAGCAGCACCGATCGCGCTGGTGATGTGGTCGTATCCAGGGGCGATGTCCGTCACCAGTGGGCCCAGCACGTAGAAGGGAGCCCCGTTGCACACTTCGATCTGTCGCTCGATGTTCATTTGGATCTGGTGCATGGGGATGTGCCCCGGTCCTTCCACCATCACCTGAGTACCATTTTCCTGTCCGCGGCGCGTCAGTTCGCCCAGCACGTCCAGTTCGGCAAACTGAGCCTCGTCCGAAGCGTCGGCGATCGATCCCGGCCGCAACCCGTCTCCCAAAGACCATGTCACATCGTATTCGCGCATGATGTCGCACAGGTCATCGAAGGCTTCGTAGAGAGGATTCTGCTTTCGATGTGCCACCATCCATTTGGCAATCAATGATCCACCGCGGCTAACGATACCGGTAACCCGTTTGGTGGTCAGGTGCAAATGCTCCAGTTTGACGCCGCAGTGGATGGTCATGTAATCGACCCCTTGCCGGGCCTGGTGTTCGACCATATCCAGAAAATGCTGAGGCCGCATGTCTTCGATGTTCCCCCCCAGCTCTTCGAGCATCTGATAGATCGGAACGGTACCGATCGGTACGGGCGACGCCTCGATGATCCGTCGACGAATGTTGTCGATATCCTTGCCGGTGGACAGATCCATCACGGTATCGGCTCCGTAGTGGACCGCGGTGTGGAGTTTGCGCAGCTCCTCTCCGGCGTCGCTGGTTACGGCACTGTTGCCGATATTCGCGTTGATCTTGCACTTGGCTGCCATACCGATGCACATCGGTTCCAACCGGCCGGCCAGATGGACTTTGTTGGCCGGGATCACCATCCGCCCGGCTGCAACCTCCTGGCGAATCGTCTCCACCGGCAACTGCTCGCGCTGAGCGACGAATTCCATTTCGGGTGTTATTTCGCCAGCTCGAGCGGCCATGAGTTGAGTAGTCATCGTTATCGCGACTCCTGTGCGAGATTCAAAAACATGCAATATGCTTCGCAGACAGATCCCGGCCTCTCCGGCCGTACCTTAGGGCGGCGCAGCAATCCGCCGGGCCTGGGGGGTCCCCAGCGGCACACCCAGTATTCGATTATCCGGCAAAAACCGTGAGAGGTGAAGCGGATGGAATGAGTTTTCGCCCCTCGTTGAAGTCGCCCGCCGAACCGGTTAGGCTCGGACCCGTCGATAAGTTAGCCCTCAGGGCCCGTGCGGAACCGCGACTCGATTCACCAGCACTCCCCAATACTCCATCCCCTACCTCCAATGTCCAATCAGCAAGATCTTTCGCCAGACGCGATGCCCCGATCTTCAGAGTCTTCCCAGGACACCCAGCAAATCACGGGGTTCGGTGAAGCATTGATCGACGTACTGCCCAGCGGCGAAGTCATCGGGGGTGCACCGCTCAATTTTTCCATCCGCTGCGCCGAACTCGCCGGTCCGGTGGGCTGGCGTGCGGCGTTGATTTCGCGCGTCGGGCAGGATGCTCGGGGGATGCGGATCTTGGAATTGTTGCGACGACGGAATGTGGCCACCGATGCGGTCCAGATCGATCCGGACCACCCCACCGGCTGGGTGGACATCGAGCTGCATGACGGCCATGCCGACTACACGTTCGCCGCCGATGTCGCTTGGGACCACATCGCCGTCGATCCGGCGGCGGAGGCATGCGCAATGCACAGCGCCGTGTTTTGCTTTGGCACGCTGGCCCAACGCAGCCCCACGACGGCTGGCACCCTTCGGGTCTTGCTGGAAAAGGCAACCCATGCCATGCGGGTGCTCGATTTGAACCTGCGGCGTCCCTATCCGAACCTGTCCACCGTTCGCACCAGCCTGGAACTGTGCCATATCCTCAAATGCAACGCCGAGGAGCTGGATTGGCTGAAAGACCAGTTGAGTATCGACGCCCCAGCCACGGATCGGCGGGCCATTGCCGCCAGCTTGCAAACAGAATTTGGATTGCAGTGCGTCTTTTGGACGCGCGGCAGTGAGGGTTGCGTTTGGCAGGACGGCGACATGGTCCTGACAGCGTCTGTTCCCACGTTCGAACCAGTTCCCGACGCCGATTCGGTCGGCGCCGGGGACGCGGCCACCGCGGCATTGGCTATCGGGCTGGCAGCCGGATGGCCGCCCCAGCGCATCGTAAGGGCTGCCAATTGGTGCGGAGCTTTTGCGGCCAGCCAACGTGGGGCCACAGCCCCCCTGCCCCCACACCTGATCGATCGTCTGTGGTCCGGTTCGCTTGACGGATCGGGTTAGCGATGCGGCGGCCGACGTATCCAGGCACCATCGCCCACGCCTGGATCTGCCCCCCGTTGGCTCCCCCCTCATTGGTCCGGATGCCCAAGTAGGGTGCCCTCCGGATTCGATGCCCTCGTGCAGGCTTGCGGATTCGTAACGCGGCGCGAGTTGAATCGAGATCGACAAATGAGATAATACCCCCATAGTTGTTGCCTTCCGGCCAGGAGCGCCCCGCGGCGATTGGGGCGTTTTGGTTTTGCATTCGGTTGGTCGAACCAGGAGTTGTACCATGGTACGTCGATTCTGCTTGGGACTATCCCTTTCCGCACTGTTGTTCTTGGTGCATTCACCTGCACAGGCCGTGGACGGCTTTACCACGGGGCGGCCCGACTTGAAGCAAGCCGGTGCGCTCGCCTTCGCTCCGGACGGTGTGTTGCTGGTGGGAGACACGTTGGGAGCGGCCGTTTTTGCCATCGAGACCGGGGACCGTGGACCCGCTGATAACACAGGGGGCGAAATCCAGATTGCGGGCATCAATAAACGGATAGCAGCGTTGGTGGGAGCGGCTCCCGACGACATCCTGATCAACGACATGGCGGTTAATCCGTCCAGCGGCAACATCTACCTGTCGGTTTCCATCGGACGTGGTCCGGAGGCCGCACCAGCCATTTTTCGCATCGATGCATCGGGGCAACTTTCCGATCTGCCGCTGGACAACGTGCGCTACGCCAAGACGGCGTTTGAAGACGCTCCGGAGTTCCAACCAGGGCGTCGCAACCCTCGGCTGTCCACCATTACCGACATCCAATTCACCGACGGCCGAGTAATCGTAGCGGGATTGAGCAACGAAGAGTTCGCTTCGAAGCTGCGGGTACTGGACTACCCCTTCAATGGCCAACAGGTCGCCACGAGCATCGAAGTGTTCCACGGCGCGCACGGTCGCTTGGAAACACATTCTCCAGTGCGGACATTCATCACCTACGAAAACACCGTCTTGGCGGCGTACACCTGCACGCCGTTGGTAACGATCCCCGTCGAGGACCTGGATGGCGACAAGGTCCGCGGCAAGACGGTAGCCGAACTGGGCAACCGCAACAATCCGTTGGACATGATCATCTATCGCAAAGGGGATCAGGATTACCTGTTGCTGACCAACAGCGCTCGCGGGGTCATGAAAATGCCGCTGAGCAAGCAGCAACTTGATTCGGTCGCGCCGATCACCGAACACGTTCCCGGCGGCGGAACGGCCGGCCTGGCATACGAAACGCTGCAAGACCTGCAGAACGTTGTCCAACTCGACAAACTGGACGACTCTCGCGCCGTCCTGCTGGTGGCTGCGGATGGTGCTGTGGACTTGAAAACCATCCCCTTGCCGTAAGTGCATTCGATGTGTGCATCAATCCGTTCCTGCAGCGCGGTGGTTCGTGCAACGGCCGCGCTGTTGGGAGCCTGCTTCCTGTGGAACTGTCCTGCTGTTGCTGACACCCGCATCGAGTTGGGAGGGGGCATCCACCTTCGCTGGATCGCCGCTCCCCAACCGACGTTTGTGCTCGAGGGGGTGCCGCATCCGTCGACGACTGCTCCGCAGGCGTACTTCGAAATCGTGTCGCGGCCCGACGAGAGCTCGGATGTTCGAACGCAACCGGCCATGCTGGGACGTTACGAAGTACAAGGGAACACCATTCGCTTCACGGCGCGGTACGCCAGCCGCAACCGAGCCGGCTACGTGGTGCGCATCGGCCCTGCCCTGCAGCGCGTCTTGCCAACCGGCGCACCAGCAACGATTCCTATCGAGCCCGGCGAGCAGAAAACGGCTCCCACGGCACGGGTCACCGCCGTCTATCCTTCCGCGGATATACTGCCGGAGAACCTACTAAAGTTTTACATTCACTTCAGCCAGCCGATGAGCCGTGGCCGGGCTTATGACTGGATCGAGCTGTACGAGGGGGATCGCAAGGTCGAAATGCCGTTCCTGGAACTGGGCGAGGAGTTGTGGGACCCGCAACAACAACGATTCACCCTGTTCCTGCATCCGGGCAGGCTCAAACGCGGCGTGCGTCCCAACGAAGAACTGGGCCCGCCCTTGACCGCCGGTCGCCAGTACACGTTGCGCATCAATTCGTCCTGGCAGGATGCCAACGGCCTGCCCTTGCAATCCGGTTATGAGAAGCACTTTACCGTAGGGCCGCCAGACCGCCAGCAACTCAATCCCGAGGACTGGAAGATCGAAACGCCTCGCGCCGGCACGCGGCAACCGGTAGCCATCGTTTTCAACGAACCTCTGGACCACGCGATGCTCGAGCGCGTCTTGGTTGTGAAACACCAAACTGGAAATACCATCGACGGCGAAATCCAGGTGTTGGACGGGGAGACCCGCTGGGAATTCGCCCCCGCGGTTCCTTGGAAAACCGGAACTTATTTCGTCGAAGTTGCGGCCAATCTAGAGGATTTGTGTGGCAACAGCATCGCGCGGCCCTTCGAGGTCAAGTTGCAAGACCGCGTGGCGGCCAACCCGCAAACGCGCATCGCCATCGAATTCATCGTCAAGTGATTTGCGTCGCCGCGGCTGTGGGCGTTCCTTAGCGTCGCCGTTCCCGCCGGTCTGCTTTTCGTCCCTGGCTTGGCGCCGGGAAAGCGACTGGCATCGTGCTCGCCGTAATCGTTCTCGGGGCCACGGCCTGCAGTCGAAGGCGTGCGCCGATCTGAGCCCCCCATGCGACTCACCGCACGGCTGCGCGGCGGAGGCACACCACCGCCACCTTGCCAAAAGCTCGGGGTGGTTGAACGACTTCCCACTTGGGCCAAGGGAGACCCGCGTTATTCATGCGATGCAACTGATTGTACAATGATTGGCGGCGGCCGCGATAAACGATCCACACTCGGCCATCCATTCGGTCGATGGCGGAGTCGGGAGGTGCAGCGATGGCGAGTTGGGAGTTCCAGTCGGCACCATCGCCCAGCAAGGGCAGCGGTTCGACAGGTCGTCCTAAGTCCTGTGGGACGACCCGATACAGTCCGCGTAGGGGCAGGCTGAAATACTCCGCTTCCAATGCGGACAGAGGTCCGCCCACGCGCTGGGCCTCGATCAACCCGGCCCAGCAGTAAAGGCGGTCGCCGGGATGCCACGAGGATCCGACCAAGGCGGCTGCCGCCGGCCAGTCCTCGCCGCGTTGCCAGCCCAGAACGTAGCCACTACGCCACATTTGAATCGTGCCCTGCGTGGTAACCAGCAAGCAACAGGCGATCAACCAAGCGCCGCCCCGCCATTTTGCTGAACGAATCCCCAACCAAACCTGCATGGCCCACAGCAAGCACGGCACTTCGGCGGCCAAGAGGAATCGGCGGTGCATCAACGGTGCCCAATCCATCCACGTCACCCACCACCCCAGGACAAGCGGAAGGAAGCCGGCGATCGCCCACACGGTGTGGGGCCATGCCTGCTGTCCCAGTGCCGGGACGACCGTCAGAATTCGCTTCGAGTCCCGCACGTGCTGCACCAGGCGAGCCGCGGCGATGGGCAGCAGGATCTGCCATAGCGGGAACATATCCAGCAGGTGCCGAGGAGACGAGGATCCGGCAAAAGCCGCCCATTGCCCGCGCCGACCCCACACCGCCTCGGCCACCCCTTGGATCGGAGCAGCCCCCACGGCGCAACCAACAATTGCACCCCACACCCCCAACCGCATCGACCATGCCCGACCGGGTCGCGCGGCGTACAGCGTCAGGAGGCCTGCTTGGCAAGCGACCGGGAGTGACGCAGTCAAATGCAAATGGATGGCGACCAGACTGGCCGCGCACCACGCCAGTAAACACCACCTCGCGCCGGAAATGGGCGTCCCGCCTCCGGCGGACGGCCATGCCACGATCCTCCACACCATCATCCAACCAATCAGGGTGCACATCTGCATCCACGCATAGGGACGGGCCTCGGTAGCGTAGAACAATTGCACCCGGTCCAGTCCCAACCAACCGATGATCGCCAGGGCGATCCAGGCGGCTACCGGGACGCGGCCCACCTGCGGGGACCGCGCGGCTGCCTGGCCTGTCGCGTCCATCCCCCGCTGCACGCACCAAACGCACAACAGCAGGGTCGCTCCCCAAGCCAGCAGGCTGGGCCACCGCAGTCGCCACTCCGACTGGCCCTGCCACTGCGTAAGCCACCACAGGACAGAGAAATAGGCAGGGTTTTGATTCCCGATTTCCGCTCTAGGTTGGACCAAATCCCTCGCCCCGGAGACCACCCAACTGGTATGCAATTCATCCACCCACAATGGCTCATTGAGTCCCGCCGAGGCCAGTGCGATTGGCGAGAGGGCGATCCCCCACCAAAAGAACCGTTTCCGCAGGAGTTGCAGCAGAATGCTTGACGTGGATGCGCTGACGTTGTGCAATGGAAGATGTGGGGAGTAAAATAGGGTGCTCTGCGGACCAGGCGGCCATTGGGCGCATCGTTCCGCACCACGGTCTCATCAAAAAATCGCTCGTGCCGCCGCGTTGATCATCGCCGATGGCACCTACTTAGCGAAGGATCCATCCCCATGCCGC
Source organism: Planctomycetota bacterium (assembly GCA_003695565.1). GTDB lineage: Bacteria > Planctomycetota > Planctomycetia > Pirellulales > Pirellulaceae > Aureliella. The sequence goes on from RFIQ01000411.1 coordinate 7,351, forward strand.
GATTCCGACCCTCTGCTCGCCGCCGCGCGAGCCGTGCCGGGTTCACGCTGGTCGAAGTGCTCGTCGCCACGGCTGCTACGTTGCTGATGATGATCGCCTTGGCACAAATGTTCAAGGTGATCGGGGACAGCATGAAGCAAGGCCGGGCAGCCCTGCAGCTTAACAACAAGTTGCGAACCGTGGCGATGCGGTTGCAGCACGATTTGAGCAACTTGACCGTGATTCCCGACCCACCGATCAACGAAGGGCAAGGATACTTCAAGTACTTTGATGGCTCCACCACCGATTACACGGCCGCCACGATCGATGTGACGCTGAATCGATTCGGCGACGTGGACGACATTCTAATGGGGACCGTGCGGGCCGGGGACGTTTGGTTTACGGGCAAGGTGCCGCGTTACTTCATCACGCGAACCGAGCCCACGTCGGCGGCCGATTTTTCTTTTGTTACCATCGCCGCCCAGCATGCGGAGGTCATCGCCTTTCTGCAACCAATCGTCACCAACGTAGGCAACCCCACGCAGGATCCGGCGTACTATTTGACAGCATCGCGCAACGGGGCCGTAGCGTTTCAGGATGTCGATGGTCCGTTGGGGGCTGGCAATGGTTTTCCCGATGGCTTCCGTTTGCATTACCGGCGGCTGCTGATTCGCCCGGATTTGAATTTGCCATCCCCCTTGGCAATTAGCGCTTTGGGAGCAACGGCGCCGGCGGGTGCTTTGCCGGCCGGACGCGGATCGAACGCAGGGGGTCCAGTGAATTGGACGATTGCCCAGCCACAGCCTGGATTGCCGTCCCCCTTGTGCGACATGACCGCAGCGCACCAGCAATGCGACCTGTCGATTCGGCGCGTGTTCGGGAGCGGCCCTGCTGCCTTCGACTTCGTGGCCGCCAACAGCTTGGAAGACCTGGCCAATCCGGCGAATCGTTTTGCCCACGTCCAAGTGCCATTGCCGGGAACTTCGTCCACGACCATGCCGGTACTGGCCTTGGGTCCCGCTCTGCCGGTCCACGGAACCGATCCCAGTGGTACGCTGACCAACGCAGCGCTATCGCCGCCGGCGACTGACCCAGCGTTTCGCGTCGGGTCGGGGTTTCTCCATCCGGCGTTTGCCCTGTATGGGACGCGAATCGGCGAGGACTTGCTGGCCAGCAACATCCTGGCGTTCGACGTCAAGGCGTACGACCCGGGAGTTCCCTTGTTGGCGTCCACCGGCCCCGATGGCGCGCCGGGAGCGATCAACGTCGACGACGATAACGACGGGACCACGGACAACGCCTCCGAGTTCGGTGCCGATGGTTCCGATGATCTGGTGCTCAGCCCCAACGACCCAGGTTACGCGACGCTGCTGGGCGGCACGGCGGCTGGGTTCGGGGAGTATGTCGATCTGTGCTGGGGGCGAAAGACGGTTCTACCATTGTTGGCCGCCGGTGGCTCGATCCCGTCCGGCGCCAATCTGTTCAGCCCCTTCAGCGGCCTGTCCGCCACGAATTTCGCTTCCAACGGCCTGTTCCGCGGGTTTACCGACCCGTTGTACAAGAGCGGATTGGTGCTGACGACCACCACACCATCGATCCACCTGCTGCAACCCTCGTTCGATACCTGGACCACCGAATACGAGCGCGATGGCATTCTGCAGGCACAACGGTCTGGCCGCGAGGGGGTGTGCCGCATCAGTGGTGCCAACGCCCTGTATGGGATCGGCGGACCGGATCTGGCCAATGCCCTACCGGCCTGGCGTCAAACGGCCTGGGATGCGGGCACCGACGGTGTGGACAACAATCAAAACGGATCCACCGATGAAATGCTGGAACAGGAGACCTCGCCCCCGTTTCCCTTCCCGTTGCAGGGCATCAAGATCGTGATCCGGATGGAAGACGTGGGGACCGGTCAGATCAAGCAGATGTCGGTCGCCAAAGAGTTCGTCAGCCAGTAACCGCAGCCCGTCGTCATGCATCGAATACGGCTTCGCGAACCGTGGACGCGCGTCGCAGCGCTGACGCCCGGCGGATGGGCCTTCCAGCGCAAATTCAACCGGCCAACGGGGATCGATCCCACCCAGCGCGTGTTGTTGCAATTTACACCGCTGCAGGCATCACCGGCCACTGCGCCACGTGTGCACTTGAATGATCAAGCGATCGCTCTAGCAGCGGATGACGCCGGGGTGGGCTGGATCAGCCATCCGATTACGGACCAACTGGCATTGCACAACCGCCTGGTGTTGGCCGTCGATCCCTCCCCACACCGGCTCAGCGACCGTTCCGCTCCAACCCAACCCGAGCGCCTGAGCGACGTATGGGATGTCGTAC
>RFIQ01000412.1 GCA_003695565.1 Planctomycetota bacterium
CGAGAAGCCCAGGCGGATCGAGTCGTCCTCCCGCGATTGGAACCGCTGGTTGTGGGCAATACCGTATTGGCGAAGACGACCGATGCCGAGGTGCTGGCGATCGACCTGGATACGGGGTTGGCCAAGTGGGCGTTCTACCAGAATGCCGCGCCGGCGAAGCTGATCAGTTTGAGCAGCAGTGTGATAACCGGAGGCCTGCCTGATGTCGCCGAAACTCTGCAATCGCGTGTTTGGAGCAGCTCGGCCTTCGGGCGTTTCACTTCCGACGGATTGCGTTTCTATTATGTCACCGAAGAGAATGTCAGCCACGCAGTGGGGCGAAGGATCGGCGAAGGTTACAACCGTTTGCAAGGGATCAGCATTCCGGCTGAGGGAAAGATCCTCTGGCAGGTGGGCGGGCCGCCCGACGAGCTCGGTGACGATCCGCTGGCGGGGGCCTACTTCCTGGGTGCGCCTCTTCCCTACGGAGGCGAGCTGTACTGCATCGCTGAAGTCAACGGTGAAACGCGGTTGGTCGTGTTGGATGCGGCGACCGGCAGGCTGCGTTGGTCGCAGCAATTGGTGCATCCCCTATATCGCCAATTGCGGTACGATCCAGAACGAAAAAGTCAGGCGATTACACCGATCGTGGTCGATGGAATCGTCATCTGCCCCACGGGGGCTGGCGCAGTCGTGGCTGTGGATTTGCAAATGCGCCGTCTGTTGTGGGGCGTGGCCTACGACGCCGATCGCGGTGGTAACAGCATGGCCCCGTTCCGTCGGGGGAACCTGATTTATGGAGGCCGGGAATTCAATCCTCTGGCACCGAGTTGGTTGGATCCTGGGTGCATCGTCGAGGGGGGCGTGGTCGCTTTCAGCCCACCGGAATCACACATCTTTTTCTGTTTGGACCTGTTGACCGGCGATATGGTGTTGCCACCGCAGAGGCGCGAAGATGGGCGCTACCTGGCGGCCGTGCGCAATGGTCGAGTCGTCGTGGTTGGTGAACGGCGAGCCCTGGCCTTGGATATCGCCAGCCAGAGCGTTGCCTGGGAAACCGGGTATCCGGATCGCTCTCGATTGGCCGGTCGGGGATTGATGACCGAGCGAGGCTTGCTCATCCCTCTGTCAGGCGGTCGGTTGATCCGGATCGACGCCGACAACGGCGAGGTACTCGAATCGACCGTTGTGGATCGGGAGTTGGGCAACCTGGTTGTGTACCGCGGAAATCTATTGTCTCTTTCGGCGGCCAGGATCGCCGCCTTCTACACACGCGATTACTTGCAGGAGGAAGTCGAGCGCCGATTGGCGGCCAATCCGCAGGATACTTGGGCCCTGAATCAACAGGCACAGGTGGCGATGGCGGACGGGCAGATCGACCGGGCATTCGGTCTGTTGAATCGATCCCTGGAGTTGAATCCGCGCGACGTCGACACGCGGTTCTTGTTGGCTGAGACGGTGATGCAGGGCATGAAGAAGGATTTCGACAAGTACCGTGGTGAAGCGGCCAGATTGCGCGATTTCGTCGACGGGGCCCAGCGTTTCCGGTTCCTGCAGTGGCTAGCGCTGGGCAGCATCCAAGCCGGTGAACACGCGGCCGCGTTTGCGCACCTGGTCGACCTGGTGCACCAGCGCACCGGGGCCATGTTGTCGGGCATTTCCATGAGGCCGATGGAGATGCAGATTGACGATTCCTATGCGGTCGACACCGACGCGTGGTTAGCAACTCAGTTAGCCCGCGCCTACGCTCATGCCTCGCCCCAACAGCGCGAGCAAATGGATGCGTTAGTCGTTCGCGAGATGGAGGTCAGCGAGCGGTTGATCGCTCCGCTGCGACGCCAGGTCCTGCGATACTTCGGCTGGCACGCGGCAGCCCAGCCACAAACGCTGGAGACGGCCATCGCTCTGTTGGATGCGGGAGACTCGATCGTCGCCGAACAATTGCTGGTCCCTCTGGCTTTGGGGCCACCGTCCCACGGTCGAACTCCAGCCCGGGCATTGTTGGCACGGCCGTCGACGATCGACAAGACCCAATTCGGTCCGCGAGGCCGCATCGTGCCATCCATCTTCGGGCTGGACAACGGTTTGGATCCGACGCTCCCTCCCGACCTCCGCGGCGGCGCTGAGGATTGGCAACCCGATTGGCCAACCGGGCGTCTGATCGAGTTGAGCGTGGCCCAGGATCAGAATCCCTTTTCGGTAGGCCTGCAAGTCCCTGTTCGATTCGAGCGGTTTGGTCGGCCGGAGTTTCAATTGCGGCTGAGCGGCGATACCCTGCTGGTGTTCAATCAGAACGGTGAAGATGTTGGGCACATCTCGATCGACCGAGCCTCGGCGGATAGCTCGGATGTCTTCGTTCGAGCCGCTGTGCGCGGAAGTCTGTTGATCTTGGAAACAAGCTCCGAAGTGATGGGCATCGATTTGTACCGCGGTCTGCAAACGGGGCAGGATGCGCTGATCTGGAGGCAATCGTTGATGAACCCCACCGCGGGCCCGCGCACGCCGTTTGGAATGCCCAATCCGACCCCCGTCAATACGTCGTTCGGCGTGCAGATTTTCCATCGCGAGTCGAATGGTCGGCGCATCCTGGTTGGACCGCTCACCAATTCGACGTTGGTACTTCAGGTAGGCGGAACCCTGATGGGTTTGGATCCCTATACCGGCCATCAGGTTTGGTCGCGTAGCGGATTCGATGATCGCATTCGACTGTCGCATCGCGGATCGGAAGTTGCCATCGTCGAACCGTCGATGGGACGAACCGTGTTCATCGACGCACGTGACGGGATGGTTTTGCGGGAAGAGAAGCACGCTGGCTATTGGGAGCATTGGTTTTCATCCGGCCCCTGGATGGTCGACTACCGCGAGCAACAAACGGCTGCTGCGGGGGGAGCGGGTATCCACTCCGCCTCGACCCTGCGGCCTACTCTGCTGATTTGGAATCCATTCGATGATGCTCAGCGTCACGTCTTGGAACTCGAACGAGGCACGCGCGCTGGAGTGCTGGAAGACCGCTACCTCGTCATCTTGCAGCCGACGGGCAATCTCCAGTTTTGGGATTTGGAAACTGGGCGCCACGTCGCGCATCAGGCGGAAGTGGACCAGGATCTCAACGATATCCTGGTGCAGCGCTTCGGTGGTACTTTACTGATTCTGAGCCGTGCAACATCCGAGAATCCACCTTCCCGCGTCTTGAATCTAGATTCGATCTCGCGGGACTTCCACCCTGTCAACGGATGGGTTTATGCCCTGGACGTGCAAACTGGGAAGATGCTGTGGGACCGACCGGCCGGTCTGTTCTGGATGTATTACCCGAAGAACCAGCCGCGCAACTCACCCTACGTGGCCGCCTATCGCATCGAGAGCACACGCAGCAACCTGGCATTCTTGACACTGGTGTTGCTGGACTTGCGCAATGGCGAGCTGGCGTACACGGCTCGGCGGATGCCGGTGCGATCCCCCTCGCACTGCGTCATGGAGCTCCGACCGGTCAGCCATACGATCAGTATCGCCGTGGGGGGACGGACCTTCCTGTTGCGGGCGACCGACGAACCGACGCCGCCGCAACCGGTGGCCTATTTTGGCAAAATTGGTCCTGCACGCTCCTCCACGCATCCCTTCCAGTCCTTCGATCTGTTTCGGTAGGGGCATTGCGGGAGCTTGAGAGCCGCCCACGCTTCCCAGCGACGCCGTGGCGCGGGGGCCGCCCGCGGCAAACGACGTACGGGGCACTGCCATCTTGCATGCCTCCCACGGATACGGCGTGGAGGGACACCGAGGAGAAGGGGGCTGCGGGACGGAACTGCGCCGGATTTGGTGTTGCGGAAGCAGGGCGAACCGCTAGAATCACGCTTCCTTAGCAGGATCCAAAACCCCACCGATGGCGTGCTCTGTGCCGCAGGCTCGCCGTCGTTTCGCAGCGTATTTGCTCGGGCCAAAGACAACTATCGAGGGCTGAGACCATGAAAGTCGTATCATCCATCGGAGCGCTAAAGTTTCGTCACCCCGATTGCCAGGTCGTCCGGCGTCGCGGCCGAATCTATGTGATTTGCAAGAGCAATCCACGGTACAAAGTGCGCCAGGGTGGGGCCAAGAACCGCAAACGCAAACGCTAGTGCTCTTGTTGCCCAGACCGCTTCTGTACGGTTAGAAACGGCGGCGAAGGACGAGCAGTCCGCGGTCTCGCGCCGTTTCCGTCGGTGCGTTCACAGGCAGCATGCGGGCCAAAGCATCGGCGATCTCTTCCACCGGCTCATCTTCCATTGTCCGAATCGCCTGCAGCAGATCGTTTTCCGTGATTCCGCCAGCCGCCGGTCCGGCCACTGTTCCCGGCGAGGCGATGACCAGCAGGTCTCCGCCTTCGATGCATAGTTGTTCGTTGTAGAATCGCGTATCTGGCTGTTCTGCCAGAAGCGTGGGAACGCTTCGAATGGGGCGGAAGCCGCGCCGTCCCACGATGAATGCCCGTACGGCACCGGCGGCTGCGATCTGAATCGAGCCAGATTCGGGATGAGCCAACAGGTAGGCCAGTGAGGACCGCCAATCACCATCCTGAGCCTCCCACAGGATGTCGTTGGCCCGCCGCAACACCTGCGAGGGACGGTGGGGACTGTTCCAGCACGTTTCCAGCACCGTTTGTACGCTGGCAGCCACCAGGGCGCCGACCGCGCCTCCGGACTCCGCGGCCCCCAACCCTGCTGCGATCAGTCCCTTGGGGGTAAGGGTCCAGGTGTGGAAACAGCCACCCAGATCGCCAGTTTGCAACGACCACCCCCCGATCTCGTAATCTGCATGCAGGGGTTGATTCGAGGGCAATCGTGAGGCCTGCAGATGCCCCGCCTGCTCCGCATCCCGCGCCGCACGGCGCGTCGATACCACTTCATCGGCCAGCACGCAGCGTTCGATTTCGACCAGGATCTTGTCTGCGGCCAATCGAGCCACTTCGATGTCCAAGCTGGAAAAATCGCGCACATGGTCACTCCACAACCACAGCGTTCCTTGCGGCATCGTCGGAGAACCGATTGGCAAACACATTCCCGCCGTGAATGGTTCCGGGCAGTTCCATTCGGGGGCCAGAGCCGTATTTTCGATTAACACGGCGTTGCCCATCAGTGCTTCCAGGTCGGCCAGCGCCCCGCGCAACGGACGAGCCGGCTGGCTCAATCGCGACGCCGACATGCCCCAAGCGCTACGCAACTTGAGCTGGCTGGTGGTCTCGTCGAGCAAATAGATGGCTGCCGCATCGCTGCCGGTCTGAGCCGCAGCACGATGCAGTGTGTCTTTGAGTTTGTCTCCCAGCAACCTGGCTTCATCGCGGGAAATGCTCACACCTACCGCCGTCGCCAGTTGTGCCTCTTGTTCTTCCAGTCGTTCCTCAGCGCCATGGAGTTGCTGGATCAACCCATCGATTTGTTCCAGCAGCGCCCATGCGTCCGCCTGGGGGACTACCGGGGCGATCGGCTCATCTTCCAACGCACCATCGATCGGTTCCGTGCAAACCAGTCTCACGCGTTCGGCCAAGGGGGGAACTCGAGGCTTGTCTCCTGCGTGGACTCCGCCGGGGCGGGCATGTGGTGCGCGGCCTTGCGGCATGGGCATCCACCCCGTAGCGCGGGTGAAACAATCCATCAGCGTGTCGATGTTGAAGTCGGATGAGACGGGTTGGTCCGACGCGATGGAATCGCTGTCGGCAGCGTGCAAGCGGAGGTACGACGCAGCTTTCTTGCTCACGGATCGGTTTCCTTCACGGATTGGTACATGGCGCGACAGGATCATCGACCCCTGCCGCGCGTCGACAGGGCGAAATACTCGTGTTGCTCGCGGTCTATCCACATC